>BLMQ01000033.1:0-15433 GCA_011958095.1 Lactobacillaceae bacterium
ATGCATTTTCAAAGTCACGAATAGTTCTCGTAACACGCATAATTCTTCCCTCCCCAAATAATACAAATTTAACATGATTATTCTAACTTGTTGCAATTCAGCACAACAGGGGTAATTAAAGATAATCATTTCATGATGAGACAAAAATAACTATTTGTCCATAAAAAGACTCTTGTTTGTATCTTAATCAAACGAAAACAATAATATGCTCCTAAATTTACATGGTCAAGCACGGCAGTAATAACTTTATCGCTCTTTTATAGTAAAACGTATTAAATAATTATTAACTTGCTAAATCTCTTTTCTAAAATACGGTATAATAAAGGTATTAAAGCTATGCGATTGGAGGCTTCATAATGGCAAAAACTAAAAAACATTTAACTAAATCCAAAGATAAAGTATTTCTTGGTGTCTTTGGGGGTATCGCTGACTACTTCGGTCTTGATGAAACCCTCGTTCGGATAATCGGAATTCTCATTTTCGTCTTTACTGGCTTTTTCCCGCTAGGAGTCTTCTACCTCTTAGCTGCCCTCGTAATGCCTGAATATAATGGTAATAAGACAAACAATGATGACAATATCGTCGACGGTGAATTCAGAGAAAAATAATGTTGATTGCAGCAAAAAAGCTGAGGTTGGGAGAAATTCCAATCTCAGCTTTTTTAAGCATTATTTCGTTGTTTATAAGCTACTTGAACTTGTAGTCCATAATCTTCTTCCGTTAAAATTGTTGAGCCGCTTCGCCCAGCAATCTTATTCGGGCCTCCAGTAACAACTACTGCTGCAAGATATAATTGATACTTATCATGAGCAGTATGGACATCGGTTAGGCCGATTTTGGTAATATGACCAACCGGGCGTCGTTCCATTTGGTTCATTCCGATGTAGATTTCAAGGCGGTGTCGCAACTCATCATGAACCAATTCAAAGTATGGCGGAACAGATTGTGAATTCAAAGCCGTAACTGGTTTTTCAGTTGCCTGATATTGTTCAACGATTTCTTTTTCACTCAGACCATCATAGCCGTTAACAAACACACCCTCCATTAATAGTTGGTCAACAACACGTTGTAAATTATGCTGTTCATGTTCGTCAATTGCTACTGCTGCTGGGATCGTGTCGGCATTAGCAAACAAGCCATTTGACCGGTTTGCCAATTCTGCCGCTAGTCGTTGTTGTGCATCAAGAGGGGTCTTAGCTTTGCCGTTCTCAAATTTTTGACCAGTAATCTTTGCGACACGCGGTGAAATAAAATCAAATCGTGAAGTCTTCTCAAGAAAGTAAAAGACGAAATTAAGATAGATAAAATATGTTAATCCAATCACTGCTAAGCAATATAACAATGCCCGTAGCCAAACATGATTCATAAAGAGTCGGAACGTAACATAAACTAAATAAATATCGCCTAGTGAAGCAATAATGATATAAATACGACTCTTTAACTTTACATCAAGGTTAAAGTAACTCAATGACGAGTTAATCATATCAAGAAAACTAAACATTAATAACCCGCCTCCTTATCATTCAGTCGTAGTTGTTCCGGTAGTATTACCACCAGTCGTGTCCTGTGTCGTTGTATTATTGTTAGTTGTTGTACCAGTTGATTGTGAGGTACTGTTTCGATTAGCACTCGTACTTTCATTTGTATTTGCTGATCGATTTGTCGATGTTTCTGTGCCAGTGTTTCCTGCTGACCGTGTAGTTTGATTAGTATCCCCAGTATCATTCGCTGTATTGTTGCTATTACTTGTCCGGGTAGTTGATGAGCTACTTGCACTTTCATCATCATCATCATTATCACGATCGCTTTGTGAATTCCGACTTGATTGATTGCTTTCGTCATCACCCGATTGCTGAAATTGGCGACTTGTTGATACTGATGTTACTTTTGCACCTTCAGAAGTATGCGTTGCCTTATTAACTACTACATTGGTGGCACCCAACGCAAGTACCAATGATACAAGTGCAAAGGGGGTTACTAATGGCGGTATCTTTGCTCCCATGTCTCATTCTCCTTTTCCAGAGTATATAATACACGAAAACTGGCCCAATAAATATGAATTTATTGTAAAGATTTTTTCTGGCATTGGGCACATATTCCGTGCAATTCAAAACGATGCCCAGTGATTTTAACTCCTGGCAACTGCTTTTCAAAGAATTTCTTATCAATTGGTGGCATTTGAATCTCTTGAACTCGTCCGCAAATATCACAAATAAAATGATGGTGATGCGTAAAATCACATGAATATTTAACCTGCATCTGATCATGATGTTGACGCAATTCGACAATACCCAGTTTCTCAAATTCTTTGAAATTTCGATAAATAGTATCGTGACTTAATCCAGGGAATTGTTCTCGAAGATATTGGTCAATTTCTACAATATTAAAGTAACGATCAGGGTGTCGCGCAACTGATTCAATCATCATTTTACGTTGCTTAGTCCACCGCAAATGATGATCTTTAATAATGGTCTGTGCTTGATCAATTAATTTCTCCAATATTTTCCCTCCCGATTAGAGATGATATTGTAACATATTTTAGTTCTTTTTGGATAATATCTGCCTAACAATTACATCTATTTGTTGTTTGGTATTTTTCCACTGGTCGTTAACTACGACATGCGCGATCCCTTTTAAAGCCGCTGGCAGGGCAAGATCACGGTGGTACTCTTTGCTATGCAAGCGAGAATGAATTGCACTCAATTTATCGCCCCGCAGTGTCATTCGCTTAGCTAAAGAAGCCATATGGGTAACGGTCAAGAAAATAATTACTGCTTGGGCACCAAGTTGTTGATGGTAAGTAATCGCGCCAGCTGTGTCAAGAACAATCACGTCATTTTTTCCTTGTTCCCATCCTTCTGCTAAGCCTTCTAATGAAGAACCGTATTGAAATTGGTCATAAGTGACTTGCTCAAGCAAATGGAGTTTCTTCAGGGAAGATGGTGTTTCAAAATGATAGTCTACCCCATCTTGTTCTCCCGGACGTGGCAGCCGGGTCGTATGGGTAATTACCCGGTGCATATCATAATGATCTTGTAGGTAGTTAGCGACCGTTGTTTTGCCGGACCCCGCTGCCCCTGTCACAATAAACACATACTTATTATTTTTCATAATTGTTTATTTTAAATGATCGTTAACTTGATCTAACAGTTCTTTTAAATTCTCGTAGGTTAACCGTTCACGAGCATCTTGATAATTGAACCATCCACAATTCTTAATCTCTTCTGCTTGCAGATGAATGTCTTCTTTGTTATTTAACTCGGCAGTATAAAGGGTCATTTGCTTATGATTGCCATTTGGTAAGTCGTATTCGGTATACACCTTAAAACTTGTATCAATTGGTAATTCTAATTGCGTTTCTTCTTTTATTTCACGAATTGCTGTTTCTTCTAGTGATTCATCGCCTTCAACGTGACCTTTGGGGAAGCCCCAGAAGTGTCCCTTATTTTGACTTTCTAAGAGTAAATACTCGATCCCGTTTTCGCCTTGACGATATACAACTGCTCCACTAGTAACTTCTATTGCCATTTTTATCCCTCTTTTGTAATTAAATTTCTCTAATTTACTTTTAATATTAACTAAGGTATCATTATTAATTATAAACGTGACGAACCATTTCGGCACGTACAATTTATTATAGCAAAGGTGGGTTAAAGATGAGCTTAAACATTATGCGAAAAGAAAGTCTCGATCGGTATCTTGGTGAAGACAAGCTTTTCGTTAAATCAATGAATGCTCGTGATCTCATGGCAATTGGGATCGGTACTGTTATTGGTACTGGGATTTTCATTCTCCCTGGAACAATTGCCGCAAATTCAGCTGGACCAGGAGTGTCATTGTCATTTCTGTTTTCAGCGATTGTCTGTGCGCTAGCTGCAATGTGTTATGCTGAGTTTGCTTCTGCATTACCAGTTGCTGGGAGTGCATACTCGTACGGAAATGTAGTGTTTGGTGAATTCCTTGGCTGGTTGCTTGGATGGGCATTAGTTCTTGAATACATGTTAGCTGTTGCATCTGTTTCTACAGGTTGGGCAGCCTACTTCAATACATTACTTGAAGGATTTGGTATTCATCTTCCTAAAGCACTCTCAGGTCCATTTGATCCAGCCCATGGTACCTACATAAATATCGTGGCGGTTGTAATTGTTCTTTTAATTACAGTAATGCTTTCACGAGGGATGCAATCTTCACTGCGTATCAATAACATTGCTGTTTTCCTTAAAATTGCAATTATCTTGATCTTTATTATTGTTGGTTTTTTCTTCATTAAGCCTAAAAATTACCATCCTTTCCTTCCATACCACATGAAGGGTGTGATTCACGGGGCAACGATTGGTTTCTTTGCTTACCTTGGGTTCGACTGTGTTTCTAGTTCAGCCGCCGAAGTTAAGAATCCTAAACGAAATATGCCTCTAGGAATTATTGGGACACTTGCTGTTGCAACAATCTTATATACTGGTGTTGCCGTAGTCCTAACTGGGATGGTTAAGTACACCAAACTTGATGTTGCTAATCCAGTGGCATTCGCCTTACAGATGGTTCATCAAGACTGGTTGGCAGAATTATTGTCAATTGGGGCTTTGATCGGAATGTTCACAATGATGGTTTCGATGATCTATTCTAGTTCTCGTTTGATCTATGCAATTGGTCGTGACGGTCTGCTTCCTTCATTCTTAGGAAAGCTTGATAAAAAGAGCCACTCGCCACAAGTTGCATTATGGATTGTTGCGATTATTATCGCCGTCATGGGCGGACTTGTTTCCCTTGATCAACTTACAAGTTTAGTTAACATCGGAACCTTGTTTGCTTTCATGCTCGTTTCATTTGGGATTATTCCGCTTCGTAAGCGAAAGGATATCGGTAATCGTGGAGGCTTTAAGGTTCCCCTCTACCCTGTTCTTCCAATTCTTTCTGGTCTCGCCTGCCTTGCCATGATGACCCAGTTGCAAAAAGAAACATATATTGGAGCAGCAATTTGGTTTGGAATCGGAATTATCCTCTACTTCACTTACGGCTACTGGCACAGTAAATTAGCAGATAAGAATTAATAGCAAAAAATTCAAGAGTTATGTAGAGAGTGAGAAAATTATTTTTCCACTCCCTTTTTATTTAAGATAGCAATTTGCATTAAATACCATCTTTTTGTTAAGGTAGTATTACTTACTTTTTTATTCACAAGGAGGAATCAATTAGTTAGGCCAAATTTTGATCACATATGCCTAATTTTTTATGGAATATACAAAGAAGAATTACAAAAAAGCACCTTTATCATCAATTCACTTTCGAATATATTTTGCTCTCGCTCTTGGACAAATTGCTTGTGGTTTTGCTCTTGGAATTAGTGGAACTGCCCTTTCCCAAGCAACCGATTATATCAATATTACCGACTTTTGGGTTGGCCTAATTGGTGCTGGGAGTTTAATTGGACTCGCTGGGAGTGCTTTAATGGGTAAAATCGCTGACCAATTTGGCCGGCGAAGAATGTTGATGCTCGATATGTATCTTTTTTCTATATTTTCTCTTTTACAATTAGTAACAATGAATCTTATTATCCTGTTTATCTTACGGATTTTAATTGGTTTAATGATTACCATTGACTATACTGTTGGGAATGCTCTATTGGTAGAATGGTTACCAGCAAAAGAAAGCGGACGTTTCCAAAGCCAACTAATCATTTATTGGACAATTGGCTTTATTACTTCATACATCGCGGGAATTTTAATAACAGGGTTTGGTGCTCATAATTGGCAAGTTATCCTTGCATCAAGTGTCGTTCCCGGCCTGGTTGCTGCCATTTATCGGTCAATCTTCCGAATTCCTGCATCCCCAAGCTGGTTAGCAAGTCAAGGGAAAAATAAAACTGCTCAAAAACTAATTCAAAAACATCTCGGCAAAAAATGGGGATTATCATTAAAACAAATTCGTAGTAAAAAGCCAAAAGATGTCTCTCTTAAAACCCTCTTTAATCCCCCTTATCGCCGAAAAACCATTGTTGGTGGCTTATTCTATGCTTGTCAGGCATTTTCATTTTTCGGTATCAGTATCTTCTTACCAATTCTCCTAAAAAGTATGGATCTTGGTAATAACAACCTCTCTGGAATTATCTATAATAGTTGCGTCCTTATCGGCGTAATTTTCGGTAGTTTAATCTTCAAGATTCTTAGTAGACGGATGTTTTTAGTAGGAACATTCTTCCTTTCAGCAGCAGCCCTTATCTTATTAATAATCGGCAATAACTTTTCACCTTTCTTCCAAATTAGCGTTTTTGCGATCTTTGCGATAGTCTTATCTTCAGGACTTGTCCTTGATTATCCATATCCAACAGAACTATTTGATGTTAAGGTTCGAGCCAGTGGAGTTGGTACTTGTATCACTATCAGTCGTTTTGGGGCTGCTAGTGGAACATTCTTATTACCAATCTTAACTCATCTTGGCGGTCCCATTTTAGCAATGCTAGTTTGTACTCTTGTTTTACTTATAGGTGGTACTATCTGTCTTTTATGGGCACCTGAAACTTCACCAAAATATATTTAACATTAATAATAGAATGGTCGGGAAAATTTTAAATTTTTCACCGACCATTTTTAGTTTTAAACATCAATCCAATAGACTAATCAATTTTTAACAAATAAATACTTACGATCATGATAAATCACAAAAATACCAGTAATAACAAATAAAGTAATCATGCTAACTCGCAAGTAAAACATTTCGCGACTATATTGTAGTTCCTGTTGGTGATCGATATACGGGATAAGAAGCGCACTCTTATTATCAAGTTTAAAATATGAAATTAATTCTAAAGCACCAAATAAAATAATTTGATTACAAAGCGAACCAAATACGGATAATTTTTGGTCAATGCTGCTATATTTATCGGGAACTTGTTCTCGTGCCCATTTCCCTAATAAGATAGCGCAAAAGACTGTTATAGCGGTCCCAAGCAAATATAGGTAATCGGTATACGTTAAGAATAAGCCAAGAGTAAGACAGGTAAGGGCGGTTTTATAGCGAGTAGTTAATGGAATCTTTTGCAATTTAGGACTCAATGCGCCTACTAACATTCCCGAAAGCATCAATTCGATAAAAACAATGAAAATCCAATAAGCTTTATTCTGTTGAAAAGCAAATAGTAAAGTATAGATAATGACATAATTCTTGATCGCCCCGAGCCAAATACGAAATAGTTTAAAGGGTTGTCCAAGAATATTTCGCAGTTCAAGAATAATCCCAATAATTGCGAGCACGATTAGGGCCCAGCTAAAATCAGAAATTCGCCCCGTCTTCTTAAAGAAACTAATAATAAAAACCACGGTAAGCACGGCGATGGCAGGAAAAGCCGTTTTTAAATTAAAAGAGAATTTTAAATCCAGTGGTGTCTTATCTCGTTTAACAACAACGTAAGCGTAAATAACCTCAAGGCCCAGGAAAAAAGTATAAAAAACAAAACCGACAACTAACGGCAGCTTCATCAGCAAAATTCCAAGGGCAATCAGTCCAATAATTACACTAAAGCCCGCGATAACATTTACTCGCTTCAAATCAATCCCAGAAATTTCCTTATTAGGATCACCGAGCAATTTTAACCCCGTCACACCAAAACCGATCAAGATCGCCGCCAAGCTAGCAAGCCACTCAAAGCGAAAATAAATTCCAATCGAAGCAAGGACTCCCCCAACAAAAGCAATGATTGAACAAAACTTAGTAACACCTGACCAAGAAGCTAAATTTAGGCGCCCATCGAGAATAAAGGGCATTACTTTTTCAACGGTGTAAACAAAAATGAACGGCCAAACAAATGTAATTATATTTGCATGGGCAATGATAGAGAATGCAAATAGCAACGTTGGAAATAGAATATAGCTTCGAGCAACAAATTCATGGTTAATTGCTAAAATTTTCTTCATAAGCAGCCTCCGATCACTTTGCCTTTTATTTTTAGTAAACCACATCCCCTTATAAAAGAAAAAGAATAGGACTCCTAACATGATTTTTAATGCTAGAAGTCCTAGTAGCTTTTTATTTAGCAAACATCTTAAATTCTAAAAATAAATCATTGTATTCACCTAAAACGCGTAATGGCAAATCACGATATACTTGCAAATGCTTCATCGTTGTTTCAGGAGGATAGAAAGCTTTATCATCGGTAATTTTTTGGGGTAATTCTTTTTTAGCCGCTTTATTTGGTGTCGCGTATCCAACGTATTGAGCATTTTGAGCCGCATTTTGGGGGTCTAACATAAAGTTAATAAATTCGTAAGCCGCCTTTTTATTACGCGCTGCTTTAGGAATCACCATGTTATCAAACCATATATTGCTTCCTTCGCTTGGCACAACATAGTGAAGGTGCGGATTAATATTCATCATTTCGCGCGCGTCACCAGAATAGGTCACACCCACTGCTGCTTCGTTTTGCTCCATATACATCTTCATCTCATCAGCAATAATCGCTTTTACATTGGGCGTCAACTGCTTTAAATGGGCCTGCGCAAGCTTCAATTGATGGTAGTTAGTCGTATTAACAGAATGATGCTGGGTAATAAGGGCAACCGCAAACACATCCCGCGCACTATCAATCAGCATGACATTATTCTTTAAACGCGGATTCCAAAGTTGTTCCCAATGTTGGACGTCTTTGCCATTTACTTTTTGGTCATTATAGATAATACCTAACGTTCCCCAAAAGTATGGCACAGAATAATGATTATCAGGGTCAAAAGAACGATTTAAGAATTGCGGATCAATATACTTAAGGTTAGGTAATTTTCGATGGTTAAGGGGTGCAATTAAATGCTCCTTTTTCATCCGTTGAACGGTGTATTCACTTGGCACAACGACATCATAATTAGTCCCACCTTGCCGAATCTTGGTTAACATTGATTCGTTGCTATCAAAGGTTTCATAATCAACATGGTAGCCTGTTTGATGTTCAAATTTCGTTATCAATGCTGGATCAATGTAGTCTCCCCAATTGTAAATGGTCAGTGTTTGTTTACCACCACCAGTTTTTTGCTGGTTGAGAGCGATGTCCCCAAGCGCTAACAAGATACAAATAACGACAATTGCGAGGAATGCAGTAAATATCTTTTTCATTGAGCATCCCCCTCTTTAACAGCCACAATCCGTGTCCGTCGACCGCCCCGTTTACTAATAAGGTAATAGCCAATTACTAACAGAAGCGAAACAATAAACATCAACGTAGAGAGGGCATTGATTTCAAGGTTAATGCCCTGTCGTGCCCGGGAATATATTTCCACCGATAACGTTGAGAAGCCATTTCCAGTAACAAAGAAGGTCACAGCAAAGTCATCAAGTGAATAAGTAAAAGCCATAAAATAGCCCGTAAAAATACCCGGGACAATTGATGGAAGGATTACCTGGGAAAGGACTTGCCAGCGACTGGCTCCTAAATCATAGGCAGCATCTACTAATGTTGGGGACATTTCATTTAATTTTGGCAACACCATTAAAACAACAATCGGGATACAAAAGGCAATATGGCTTAAGAGGACTGATACAAAGCCTAGTCTTACCCCCAGCATGGTAAAAAAGATTAAAAAGCTTGCCCCAATAATTACATCGGGCGAAACCATTAAAACATTATTCAAGGATAACAAACTATTCTTCCATGGGCGTCGTGCATCCTTAATTGCTAAGGCTCCTAATGTACCGATAATCGTTGCTAATAGTGACGCCAAAAATGCTACTAACAAGGTATTGATAACAATGGTAATCATTCGCGTATCCGCAAGCAAATCCGCATAGTGTTGCCAAGAAAAGCCATGGTATTTTTCCATTGTTTGGCCACTGCTAAAGGAAAAAACAACTAAATACAAAATTGGCGCATATAAGATCACAAAAACTAACGCCAGGTATGCTTTTCCCCATGACCATCGTTGCTTTTTCATTAATGGCGTCCTCCTTTCTGTTTCTTATCACCAGTCATAAACATAATAATAAACATTGCAATAATCAGCACGACCCCAATCGTTGAACCCATTCCCCAATTTTGCGTTGTGAGGAAATGTTCTTCAATCGCAGTCCCTAAAGTAATTACACGATTTCCACCAATCAAACGGGTAATCATAAAGAGGGAGAGCGATGGGATGAAGACTGCTTGAATTCCAGCTTTTACGCCCGGCATAGAAAGAGGCCAAATCACCCGGCGAAAGGTTTGCCAATGGGTAGCGCCCAAGTCATAGCTGGCATTTATTAGGGATGGATTAATTTCAGCCAGGTTATTAAAAATTGGCAAAACCATAAACGGAATTTCAATATAAGCAGCCACAAACATAAAGCTGGCATCCGTGAACAAAAGCTGGTGGCTCCCAAGGCCCATAAATTGGAGGAAACCGTTAATTGTCCCGGTTCGACTAAACAAGCCGATAAACGCATACGTCTTCAATAATAAGTTGATCCATGTTGGCAAAATCACCAGCAATAGCCAAAACTGCTTGTTAGGCAATCTATTCAAAACATAAGCAGTGGGATAACTAATCACTAATGTCACAAGGGTAATCAAAAAGGCATACCAGACCGAATTAAGCGTCATCTTAAGATAAACACCCGATGTCAGGTATTCAGCATAGTTATTAAGGGTCAGCTGACCATTGATATTAAAAAATGATTGATAAAGGATCAATACCAATGGCGCAATCACAAATAGGATAATCCACAATGCATATGGGACGATAAACATCGCTTTTTGCCGCATTAGTCCCCCTCCTCGTAGCTATCAAGGCGAGCATCAAAATCTTCTTCACTTTCGTTATACCGCATAACGTGAATATCTTCGGGATCAAATGTAATCCCTACTTTAGCTCCGACTTTTGTTTTATGAATAGAATTGATCTTCCACTTATGGTTACGTTGGTCAATCACCGTAATTTGATAATCAACGCCACGGAAAAGCTGGGTTTCAACAGTGCCGACTAATTTTCCTTTTTCAACTGTCGTAATGTCAAGGTCTTCTGGTCGGATAACAACTTCAACCTTTTCGTTTGGTTTCATCCCCGCGTCAACACAATCAAAATCTTGACCATTGATTGAAACTACATAGTCTTTTTTCATAATGCCCGGGACAATGTTGCTTTCGCCGATAAAATCAGCCACAAAATGGTTAAGCGGTTCATCATAAATATCAACGGGGGTCCCACTCTGCTGAATCTTACCATCGTTAATAATCATAATCTGGTCACTCATCGCTAGTGCTTCTTCTTGGTCATGGGTAACAAAGATAAAAGTAATCCCCAGCCGCCGTTGCAATTGCCGCAATTCAGTCTGCATTTGAACTCGTAACTTATGGTCCAACGCAGACAAGGCTTCATCCAACAATAGGACTTTCGGCTTATTAACTATTGCCCGGGCAATGGCAACTCGTTGTCGTTGTCCACCAGACATTGCGGTGATTTCACGATCATCATAGCCATCTAATTGAACCAGGTGCAAAGCTTCTTTTACACGTTGTTTAATTTCTGCTTTTTTGACACCCTTAATTTGTAATCCAAAAGCAACATTTTCTGCCACATTCATATGAGGGAAAAGTGCATAATCTTGAAAGACAGTATTAACTTGCCGTTGATTGGCGGGAATATCATTGATTTGCTTTCCATCAAAATAAATTTTCCCACTACTAGGATGATCAAAGCCAGCAATCAAGCGTAAAATTGTTGTCTTTCCTGATCCCGATGGTCCTAATAAGGTATAGAATTTACCGGTCTCAATTTCAAAGCTTATATCACGCAACACAACGTTATCATCATACTGTTTGCTTACATGCTGAAATTCCATTATGTTTTTTACCATCAGCGTTTCCCCAATCATCATTTTTTAAACTAAGTCTTAGTATAAAGTATACGCCTTAAATCGCAACACTGTTTATCCTAAGCAAATTATAATAAAAGTGCGATAATTAATATATCAAATTTTATACGAGGTGTTCCAGATGAAAATCAATCAATTTAGTATTACTTCAACTACACCACAAGCACGGCGCCAAGAATTAATGCAGATTCACTTGCTGCGGAAAAACGAAGAACAAACTTTAACACCAAACGCAATGTTTGAAACCTTCTTAGCACGCATTCATATGGCAAGTGCCCAGCCGATCGTCACTAAACAGTGGCTTCATGACCTCTTAGCTACTCCTGACCTTGCTCTTGATGATTGGTTTGACCAGAATCAGATATTAACTGATGAAGTATTTTACCTCGTCGTCCTCCAACTACTCGATTTTGAGGCCGCAGTTGATTTTGATATTACAGATCCTCTTGCTACAGTTAAGAAAATTGGCTTGCCAGTCGAATCACATCAAAAATGGACAACCGCCAACGTTATCGATGCTTTTTACCTTCTTTTAAATACTCACAATAAAAACGGTCAATCGCTTATTGATCATTTAACGGCAGAGGGCTTTATGACTTGGAGTTACCAACTTCCAGCTGAACAAAAACCGCTCTTTTTCAACGGCAAGCCACTTGCTAGTTTTGATCCTGCTAAATTCATTCGTGAGGTTGTTTATATTGAGACTGATATGGATACCGATTTTGATGGTAAAGCAGATTTAGTTAAAGCGGAAATCATGCGGCCAATTGAGTCAGACCATGGCTTAAAAGTTCCCGTTGTCTTTACTGCCAGTCCTTATAATCAAGGAACAAACGACGAATGGGGCGAAAAAGCAACGCATAACGTCAACCTTCCTTTGAAGCATAAGGATCCTGATTATCAGGCCCCAACTGAAGAAACATTCCCGACTAATTTTTCCCGACAAAAGGTTACTGGTGAAAGCCAACATGCAACAGAAACATTTAGCACCACGCCAGCATACACGCTAAATAATTACCTCGCTGTTCGTGGTTATGCGGTTGTTTATTCAGCCGGAATCGGTACTAAAGATTCGGATGGTCTGCAAACATGCGGCTCGCCAGAACAGACTGATGCGATGAAGGCGGTCGTCGAGTGGCTACATGGTGATCGGCAAGCCTTTACTGACCGTCATAGCGGTACCACAATCAAGGCGACCTGGTGTAATGGTAAAGTCGCAATGACTGGGCGTTCATATCTCGGTACGCTAGCCACTGCTGTCGCAACCACTGGTGTACCAGGCCTCGAAGCAATTATTAGTGAAGCGGCCATTTCTAGTTGGTATGACTATTACCGAGAAAATGGCCTTGTCCGCGCACCGGGTGGCTTTCAAGGAGAAGACGCCGATGTTTTAGCTGACGAAACATTTAGTCGAACTAAGCGCCCCGCAGACTATCGCCGAATTGAAAAAGTAAATGATAAATATATTGCTAAAATGCAAGGAGCAATGGATCGGACGACTGGTAATTATAATGAGTTCTGGGATCACCGCAATTACCGGCATGATCTCGAAAATATCAAAGCTGCCGTGATGATGGTGCATGGCCTTAATGATACCAATGTCCGTCCTAGTAACGTTAAAGCGCTTTATGACGGCATTCAAAGTCTGCCGATTACAAGTAAACTCATCCTTCACCAGGGACAACATATTTATATCAATGCCTTTCGTTCATTAGATTTCTCTGACATGGTTAATCTCTGGCTTGCTAATAAGCTCTGGGGACAAGAAAATCAGGCTGATGATACGTTACCAAGCGTTCTTGTGCAAGACAATACCACCCCTGAAACTTGGACCGCATATGACCAATGGACTGCGGGCGAGCAGAAACAGTACCAATTTAACGACCATCGCCTAACGAATTTGCCCGGACTAGGAATCCAAAGCTTTAATGACCAACAACCAGAAGAAAAGTACCTTCAATGGTGTAAACACCCCGAAGCATGGGCAAAGGCACTCGTGAATGATAACGGGCAATTTAGTCGGCGCTTTGTAACTGCTGTATTTAATGATGATACGCTTCTCCGCGGAACACCGGCTGTCACATTAAAAGTAGCTTCTTCGAAAAATTATGGAATGATTAGCGCCCGGCTTGTTGATCTTGGCAGCAGCAAACGCCTTACAATGTCGCCTGTTCTGTTTAATCGTAATGGTCTTGAGCTAGGCTATCACTGGAAGACAGATGACCTTCGTGAATTTAAATTAGCAAAAGAAGCAACTAATTATAAGGTAATCGCAAGTGGACATATTAATTTGCAAAATCGAAATAATCCAGCACAAGTTGAAGAATTAGCCGTTAATCAATTTGTCACTGTTAAGTTTGATCTTCAACCAATTTTCCACCGAATTGTAGCTGGCCATCAATTAGGGATCATTATTTATAGTACTGATTACGAATACACGCTTCGTAGCAACGAACGGATTGAGTATCAATTAGCGCTGAGTGGCTGTCATCTTAGTATTCCAGGTGTTACTATTTTGAACTAAATGCTCACTAAAAAGACAGCGCATTAAAACTAGTTTTAGCAGAATTCAGCTAATTGCGGTAAAATAGTTAGTATTACCAATAAAAAGGAGAGATTCGAGAATGAAACAAGGCACTAAAATTATTACCCTTGATAACGGCTATCATCTATGGACGAATACCCAAGGTGAAGGTGATATTCATTTATTGGCTTTACATGGGGGTCCTGGTGGCAATCATGAATACTGGGAAGACGCTGCTGAACAATTAAAGAAGCAAGGTCTTAACGTTCAAGTAACAATGTACGATCAATTAGGTTCACTCTATTCTGATCAACCTGATTTTTCTGACCCTGAGATTGCGAAGAAGTACCTTACTTACGAATATTTCCTTGATGAAGTAGATGAAGTACGAGAAAAGCTTGGCTTAGACAATTTCTATCTTATCGGTCAAAGTTGGGGTGGCCTTTTAGTTCAAGAATACGCTGTTAAGTATGGTCAACATCTTAAAGGCGCAATTATTTCTTCAATGGTTGACGAGATTGACGAATATGTCGACCGAGTTAATGAATTACGGGAAAAGACTCTTTCTCCAGAAGCAGTTGCCTTTATGAAAGAATGCGAAGCCAAGAACGATTACAGTAATCCTAAGTATCAAGAATACGTTCAAGTAATGAATGAACAATACGTTGACCGGAAGCAACCATCCAAGCTTTATCATCTTAAAGACCTTGGCGGTACAGCGGTTTACAACGTCTTCCAAGGTGATAACGAATTTGTGATTACCGGTAAGCTTAAAGACTGGCATTTCCGTGACCAATTGAAGAACATTAAGGTGCCAACTTTAATTACATTTGGTGAACACGAAACGATGCCAATCGAAACTGCTAAGACAATGAATAGTCTCATTCCAAATTCACAGCTAGTTACTACTCCCGATGGTGGTCACCACCACATGGTAGATAACCCCGATGTATATTACAAGCACCTCGCTGACTTTATTCGGAATGTTGAAAATAATACGTTTAATAATTAATAAAAAGACCGGGGAAATGTTGGCTATAATGCCCTCTGAGTATACAGATGAAATAGAAAATTCATCTTATACTT
>BLMQ01000034.1:0-1206 GCA_011958095.1 Lactobacillaceae bacterium
ATTCATTAAGATAATCAGTAATATCCATCATTACCTCATCAATAGAATAAACGTGGATCTTTTCTGGTGGTAAATAGCGTAAATAAATTTCATAGATGGCGGCACTTTTTTCAAGATAAAAATTCATTCGTGGGCGCGCAATCCTATAACCAATTTTAAGTTCCGGTGATTTTAATAGTTCATCCCGGTAAATTGAAACAACTGGTGATAATCGCTGGTGAGAAATTTTTTTGGCACGACGATTATTCAAGTATGCTACCCGTTGTTCTACCTCATACAATCGCGGGCGACCAGAAACGCCAAATTTTTTCAAAGCTGGTGAGACGGCGAGACAAATAGTCTTACTAGTTCGCGATTCGTCGGCAACTACGAGGTTAGCATTTAAAGGATCAAGCCCATACTCAGTACATTCGACCGAAGCATAGAATGATTTTAAATCGATTGCCATATATGTTCGCCCCATTGTAATGTACCTCCATCCTTTTAGTAAATACTATTATACCCTCAACCAAACATACGTTCAAGAAACAGACAAAAAATAAGGAGACTGGGAAAACTCAGCCTCCTTATTTAACTTAATTTAATTATTCAATATCAATATGATTTTCATCGTCATCAGTCTCATCCTTCTTAGGAAGAGTAATTGTCAAAACACCATTCTTGTATTGAGCTTTGATATCCTTCTTATTTACATCTGGCAAACGATATTGCCGACTCATTTGGCCATACCGACGTTCAGAATGCAGAACATTGCCATCCTTATCACCATCATCAGCAAAGGTATCCCGATGACCAGTAACTGTCAAAATATCATTGGCATAATTAATGTGAATATCCTTCTTATCAAATCCAGGCATGTCAATCTTTACGGTATAATTTTTGTCATCTTCTGTAACATCTGTCTTCATGTGATCAGCAACCGGAGTTAGGTTAGAGAAGAAATCATCGTTCATCCAGTTACGCATGTTCATCAAACTATCAAATAAATTATTACGGTTTTGTAATTCATTAGCCATAAAGAATGCTTCCTTTCTTTCTTATTCATTGTCTATGTTAAACGCTTTCAGCTAAAATGCAACTAATATGCTAGGGACCATTGACTAAAAAGAATATAATAGAAGTAGGAAAATAGAAAGGAGCCGCGCAAGATGAAAAAAGTCACAATCAATAATGTTTCAATGCCTGCAATTGGAATTGGAACATGGA
>BLMQ01000035.1:0-12437 GCA_011958095.1 Lactobacillaceae bacterium
TGCCGGTCTAGCACCATCCAGGTTCCTGTAAATCCAGTATGGCTAATCACAAGGTGGCCATCTTTAGCATGAAATAATTTCCAGCCCAGCGAACGGCTATGCAGACCTGGAATTCGTGTTTGATCTTTAAAAAGCAAATCAATTATTTTAGGTGTAAGAAGATCATTTAAATTATTTTCAATCAGCGCATGACTAAAAATTTCCAAATCTTTCAACGATGCAAAAAGGCCAGCACATCCACAACTTGCTCCCAAAATGTACCCTTTAGGATCATGGGTTGTTCCCCTAATCAAGCCACGTTTTGTTTGTACTTCTGTCGGCACGCAATTAGCCGGGATAGGATTAAATGTTGCAGTTGGCAGATTCAATGGTTTGAGAACCTGTTCTGTAATAACATTTTGAACCGGTTGGCCATAAATTCGTTCAATAATCCATCCTAAATACAAATAGTTTACATCTGCATATTTGATTTGACGATTTAAACTATCCTCCACATGCATTTTCGTCAAGAAAGCCTTCTTTAGTTCAACGGCATCCAACTCATTACGATGTGGAATATAACCAGTAATCCCAGAAGTATGGGTAAGAAGATTGCGAATAGTTGGTCGGTCATCATTAAATTCTGGTAAGAACTTTTTTACCGGATCATCTAAAGACAATGCTCCTTTCTGAATAAGCATGGCAACAACTGGAACTGTTCCTATTACTTTTGTTAATGAAGCAACATCATAGAGCATACCAGGTTTTAATATTTCAGTTTCAGGATACACTTGGGCCATCCCTGTTACTTCCTTAATTGCATGTTGACGGTCAAAAATCAAATAGCTAACTCCCGGCACAATCCCTTCTTTAACCATTTGACGTAATTTGGTAATTGTTAAATCGTATTTATTCATCGTTTAATTCACTTCCTCAATAGAATTTATTTTAACGTAAATCAGACAAAGGAAAAATATCTAAGAAATTATTAAACATAATTGGTTAATTGTGACAAATAAGTTAAAAATATTACAAAATCATTTCAAAAGACGGTATAATATAGTTATAAGAATTTTATAAAAAAGAGAAGTTGAGGGGGTCATTAAAATGATGAAGATGACAAATAAAGTTTTAGCAAGTTCGTTAGTAATTTTAGCCGCCCTAGGACTAGCTGGGTGTACGAATAGTGCAGCAGCCCCAACAAAAGCATCTACTTCCGCGACAAAAGTAAGTCAACAAACAAGCAAGAAGGCGGCCTCCTCTACTAGTAGCGAAAAAGCAAAGGAGCAAACCTCTGCATCTACACCTACTAGTGTACAGTCCACTTCTTCAACAAATACAAGCTCAACAAGCGCAAATTCAAATGTAACTAACAGTTCAGCAAAATCAACTAATCAAACGGTAAAAGCTCCTAGTTCATCAGTAACTAGTAATCCTAGCAGCCAATCAGCAACTACTACTTCCTCATCACAAAACGATCAACAAGTCCTAACGAGTTTTGTGAAGACAAGTGGCATTCAACAAGATGGCAATCATTATTACATGACTAAGAATAATCAAAACAATAATTATCAAATTGAAGTTCGCAATAACCAAGGCGGCGATCCAAATGTAGCTCACCTTACTGGTACCTATCAATATGACCCCGCTACAAATCAAATCCATGAAATGAACCCAATCACCGGCAATTATGATAATTAATATTTTTAACTCAAAAAGGAGTACAGAAAGAACTTACCATTAGCGGTTTATTCTTTCTGTACTCCTTTATTAATTCATTTATTTAAAATAGCCTTTAAATGCAGCAAAGATTCCCTTTTTATTTCCAGTTTTATCATCATCGGTCGACTTAATTTGTTCCATTGATGATTCTGCCTCACTATTGCCATGAGGGGTTACTGCTATTAATTGCTTTAAGGTAATAGTATAGGTCTGTTCCCCGGCTGCGAAATGATGATCAGCAGGGAAACTATTTTCATCAAGCACATATCCTTCATCTTCAAATGACTTAATTTGCGGAGTTGGATCGTAGTTAAATTCTTCACCGGTTACCCCAGTAAGTTCCTCGGATGTTAATTCTGCACCAGTTTGGTCAATAAATTTAACCAGAATTTTAGCTAGCTGTGGAGTGTAAACAATCTTTTCGTTTCGATCACTCGCATTTTCATCAATCTGTTCAGCAGGAATTGTAGGTGCGTTATAGCCGTCAATTGGTGTTGGAATATATTCAGGGATCACTCCCTTGTTCCATGCTTGCCAAATATCACTCCCAAGCACTTCATCATGAACACCGAAACGAGTAACAATTGCTTCTTGAGTTACAACTTGTTGTGTTTTATCAGGCATAGTAATTTGAATAGTTCGCGTTACATGATGCTCCTTCTTTAGGGGAGTAGTTTGGTGTGTAAGGTAAACATAATATTGTTGTTCTGGACTACCAGCAAAGTACTTTCCCTTTAATGCCCCTTTGTCAGCCTTAAACAGTTCATATCCGGCATCTTCAAAATTCCATAGGTCATTACTATATGTTTGTCCTTCTGTAACGTTTAATCTTTGGGTCCGATTATCAATAATCCGCCCAGAGGAAGGCTTAACGATTGGCAATCGATTATCAGGGACATCAACATAAAAGACGGTAATTTGTTGTGTTTGTAAATCTTGTTTACTAATAATAACCTTATATTCTTTTTCTTGATCACCGTCTTCAGCCATTAAGCGGGCATTTTGCGGTAGTTCATTGTCAATAATCACATAACCTTCATCAGCAAGTTGATCTGTTTCAATCGTTGGCTTATGACTGATCAAATCGCCGGCAAGTCCTGAAACTATTTGTTCATCAATCTCATTTCCAGCTTCATCGACGTATTTAATCTTGACACTAACTTGCCTTGGATGATAGATAACATTAATATTACTATCTTTTGAAGTTAATGAAATTGGTTCAGCATCAACATTTTTACCCGTATATCCAGGAATACGCGGTGCGGTAACCGCAGGCAGAGTAGCTTTACTCCAATCACTCCATGTTTTTTCATTGGTCGTGTTATCTGTAATTCCAAAACGCTGAATTTTTCCAGTTTGCTTAATGACCTGCTTAGATCCATCTGGCATATTAAAAGTAATGGTTCTGGTTACTTGGTGATCTTCATCAATTTTTTCAATTTTATGGATAAGGTAAACATAATAATCTTTAGTTGGCTGTCCACCGATATATGTTCCTAATTTAGCACCTTGTTCATATTTATAAATCTCAAAGCCATTTTCTTCACCCCAGAGTTGATTATGATAGTCTTCATCACCTTTACCGGTAAAAGTTTGGGTTTGATTTTCAAGAATCTTTCCATCACTTGGCTGTAAATCATCTTTGGTTTTATCCGGGATATTAATCAAGTCAACATAGTAAACATTAATTGTCTGTTTATTTTCAACCATCCTTACCTTTGCTGGTGAGGTGATTAACATATCATTATCCTCACTCCCGTTAAGGAAATAACCAATAATAACATTATAATCACCAGGTGTCGCATCTACTAATTCAGAATCATCAACAATAAATGTTTGCTCAGGACTAACCGGAAGCTCCTCATTAGTTGATGAAAGGCCACAAACTTTTTCAATTCCGCCAAATGAATTCCAATCATCTTTTGCCTCTGCCTTAAGAGTAAATGATTTAGTAATAAGGAGTTGATGAATAACGACATAAGGAATGAAGTCAAAGCTTTCAAAATCAAGATAAGTAGGTTGAACCATGAATGCGGAAGCACCCATTAACTTTCGTCCTGTCATGTCAACATTTACTGAAAATCCTTTTTCCTGAATTGCACTTTGAATAGCGGCCAGCTTAAAGAAGTATTGACCACCTTGCCACATTACCTTATCCCCATCAACGTCAAACGAAACCTCATTATTAAAGTTACTGATTGCATATGGTACTTCACCCAAAGTTGGCATCGTTGCTTGAATATCTTCTGAAAATACTTGATCACCGTCTTCAGTCCGGTTAAGTGCCATGAATGGGATATTTTGATAGGCATCATGAGCAAAAACAGGCGTGCTTAAGCGGAAGTTTAATTGTGACGTTGTATGCTTATTAACTGTTAAATCATAAAAGGCATATTCATTTAAATTAAATTGCTCTTGAGTATTAATATTTTCTAGATTTGTAATCTTAAAAGGAAATTCAACACGGTAAGAACTGTTTGGCAATAAAGAACCAAATACCATAACCGCTGTTACTTTTTCCCAGCTAAAATCATCACGCTGCTTAAGAGTATCAATCGTCGAATACTCTCCTTCGTGTCCTTGGTAACTATAGGTAATATCAAATCCAGGAATTGCATTTCCTTTTTCATCTTTATACTCAAGACCGTCAAATTCATTAATCCGCGCCCCATCAAGTACAATTTGTGCCGTTCCTTGCTTCCCTTCAAAGGTAGGCAGCGTATAGACAACTTCAACTGATTTGGTAGTTTCTGTATTATTTTTCAAATGACCATATCCACTAAAATCAGTGGCTGCGCGATAATTAATTAATGATGCCGTTTCACTCATTGAATTACGACTAACAAGCGAACGATCTTTATCCTGACTTTCACTATTAGTTGCCTGTAAGTAAGTCCCATGCATTAAGCCGCCTAAATCATCAATTAGTTTATATTCCCCTAATGCAGGATTATTTTTTATTACTGGTTCTTGGCCGTTCAATTTTTGTTGTTGAGCCGCAAAATTCGGCGCTGCTTTAAGCATTTTTTCCAATAATGGAGTTCTATTAAGTGAAGCAACACTTGAAGCAGATTTATCCCCTAATTTCACTTGTCCATCAACAGTTTCAACTGGGGCAAGCTCAACACCAATTACCTTATTTTTTTTGATCTCATCTGTATCAAGCATCTTTTTTCTCCCCCCTTAAATACTTTTATAATTCGATAACTATTATTTAATATCGAGTATAATATACTTCATTCTTATTTCAATACTGATAAATTGTTTAGGAATATACCTCTCAATATTTTTTGCTTTTCATTCTTGATATATCAACATTTTACGTCATTAGCGATAATAAAAAAGAACAAAAGAATAATTTTTCATATGAAAAAATCATCTTTTGTTCCTTTAAAAACAGTTTATTCTTTTATCATTAGATATTTGATTACGAATAAAAATTATTATTGTGGGCCGTCGCTAACATAGCCATTGTCTTCTTGACTATAGGCAGGAGTACTTGGTTCTTGCGCAGGAGCAGTCGGCGTACTGCTACCAGAGGTCCTATTTCCACCGCCATTGCCACTATATCGTGGACGAGAAGTATTGTAGTTTCTTGAGCTTCCTCCATTATTCGATGAAGCTGCTGTCGTGCTGCTTGAACTTTCGCTGTTACTTTGCGCCGTGGAAGCAGTCGAACTTGAAGACGAGGAAACTGTACTACTACTACTTGCTGAGGAAGCAACTGAAGAAGAGCTAGAACTTACTGAACTACTACTTGATGAACTTTCTTGGGCATTATCATTTTCCTTAACCTTTAACTGCTTGGTTACCTTTTGATCACCACGTTCAGCAATAATATCATAGGTGCCAGCTACATCAAATGTATAAGTATGGTTAACCAATGATTCGCCCTTACTTGCTTTAAACGTCTTAACTATCTCTTTGCTCTTATGTCCCCGGATTGTCAAAGTAGTTTGTGGAGAAACCTTAAACTTAACTTTTGCTTCTCCATTATCATTTAAAGTAACTTTCCGATCAAACTGAACTGAGACTTTTCCCAAATTATCACTGTCGGAAGCAGCATATTCAACATTTTCTGTCTTATCAGTTTGAGCTGGCTTTGCTTCTTGGCGATGTGAATGAATGCTACCAAAAACTATTCCCCCAACACAAATTACCAAGACAGCGACCAACGTCCAGTTAAAAAAGACACGGCCCCCACTTACGAAATTATTACCGTTGCGGTTTTTCCGTAACTGAGAAAAATACTGAGCAGCTAAAATAATAATCGCAATAACTGCTAATACTATCATTAAATTCATTACTCGCATAATTAACTCACCAAATCCATCCTATTCTTTTTCTATTTACACAAATCCATCATAGCATCAATTGAACCTTTTCTTAACGCTTTTACTAAATTTGTAATATAAATAAAAAAGTCTGTTACTAAATGAGTAACAGACTCAATCATATTCACCCGCACGGGGATCGAACCCGTAACTCCGCCTTGAGAGGGCGACGTCTTAACCAATTTGACCAGCGGGCAATAACGTACAAATAAAAGTATACGTTAATTTTAATTTTTCGTCAACTTAAAATCAAATTAATTTAATATTCATTTTCAGTGTCAAGTAAAATTGATTCAGTTGCAGTAGCATCGGTCGGAGTACTTAAGGCACCCATCAGAAATGCTAGGGCTAGCGGAATTCCCAAAAGCGATACACTAAAACCCGCAAATACCGTTCCGACAATTACTAAAAGAACAGCCGTTTCAAGAATTTGTCGTAATCTTTTTCCAATCAGATTAATTCTCGTTGATTGCCCCTCAAAATAAATCAGTGGAGCTACTATATACATAAATATTTCTGTGTGGAAGGGAGGAAATCCGACCATTCAAAAAAGGAACTGAACCAATAATTAAGCCGACGAAAATACTAATATAATTAATTGAGAAGTGCGGAAAGAAGCTGGAAATAATACTACTTAAAACTGCCGCTACCATTAAAACAATCGTTGAAACAAGCACTATAAAACTCTCCCTTTATAGCAAATAAGCTGTGACACTTTTTGTCGCAGCTTAAATCGCGTTATTCAAATGATAATTCTAATAAATATACTTTCTTTTCTGGAATATGACAGGTCGTCGCCCAAACATCATGGTAATTTTTCTTCGTTCCATTGGTCATTGAAAAATAACTATCAAGAAGGTCGCCATTCTTTGCCACAAAATCATTTGACAAACGATTGACCATAAAACGATCAACAGGAAAATAAAATGAAGCATCGGCTATCTTTAAAGAGTCATCAAAAAGAATCAGAACCGTATTAGTATAACGTGGCCTAATGCTTTTGATTAACTCTGGATGATGCTTTAGTTTTGTTAAAACATAATAAATTGAATCAGAATTACTAGCCATATTCGTCCCCTCACTTGACTGTAATTATAGCAAATAACTTTCTTATCAACAAAAGACCTGCTAGATTAGCTAGCAGGCCTTTTGTTAGAAGTTGGGCATACTGGTCTCGAACCAGTAAATTATGGATTCAGAGTCCACTGCCTTACCAGTTTGGCGAATGCCCAATAAAATAAACTTACAACGATATATACTATACATGGAAGTGGCTTAATAGTCAACTCTTTTTTATCATTTCTCTTCAGCACGTAATCGTTGGTGTTGACGGGTGCAACGCCATTTTGTAATTAAATTGATAATAGGATGTTTTTTAGAATCACACCAATAATCAACATCGGCCCAAATTTGCTTTTGCGTCCATTTATCATAATCATGATGTAAGAAATTATAGTTTTTTAAGGCCGATTGCTTTTTCCAGATGGTTGCCATTATAAATTGACTACGTGTTCGTTGCACATTTTCTTTAACCTGTGACGGATCAACTGCTTCCACCCCTACTACTTTTGCCGTTCCAATTGGCGGAATGGGCTGACCACTTGGCAAATACGGCGCTAAAGGAACATTGATCAACGCATCAAGAATAACCTCTTGCCAATCTTCTCGTGTCTCATAACGATGCATTAACCCCGGCTCAACATCATTAGCAATTAAATAATCGTACGTTTTTCCCCAGCTTAATCGAGTATGAATTAAAAATGCAGTTGCCATTTTAAATACTCCTCCATCATTTTTATTAATATTTTACCGCAAAATCCTTTTACTTTGTGCAGAATATAACAAAAAGAAGCTAAGAATTATATTTCTTAACTCCTTATAATCTTAGTTTAAGCTTGAACAACATGGTCTCCCGCAATCTTAGTTTTATTTAACAGCAGAGAAGAACTAACAACAGAAACAGAACTAAAGGCCATTGCTAGGCCGGCAAGCTCCGGACTAAGCGTAAAGCCCACAAATGCAAATAGCCCTGCAGCGATTGGAATACCAATGACATTGTAAATGAGCGCCCAGAAGAGATTTAATTTAATTCGGTTAAAGGTCTTCTTAGAAATATCAAGTGCCCGGACAACTCCTCGCAAATCGTTTTGAACGAGAACGATTCCACCAGAGTCAATTGCGATATCAGTTCCAGATCCCATTGCAATTCCAACATCAGCTGTCGACAAAGCAGGGGCATCATTAATTCCATCACCAACAAAAGCAACCTTTTTACCCTTGTCCTGAAGTTCCTTAATTTGTTGAGCTTTGTCATTCGGCATTACTTCAGCAATTACCCTATCGATACCAACTTCATCAGCTATTGCTTGGGCTACCCGTTTGTTATCCCCAGTTAACATCACAGTCATTAATCCACGTGCTTTTAGCTCCGCAATTGCATCTTTTGAACTCGACTTCGGAACATCTTGAATGGCAACTAAGCCGATTATTTCCCCATCAAGACCAACATAAACAACTGTTTTAGCTTCGTTCTGTAATTTTTCCGCACGTGATGCCATTTCCCGGGAAATATTTACATCAACCAAAAGCCGATTGCTACCAACAAATGCTACTTGTCCATTATAATCTGCACGCACACCCTTACCTTCAATTGCTTCAAATTTATCTACCTTTACTGGTGAGATCTCTTTATTTTTTGCCTTTTGAAGAATTGCAGATGCTAACGGGTGCTCAGACGATTCCTCAAGACTAGCAGCGATTGTTAATACTTTTTTAGCATCGCCAACAATATCAGTTACAACTGGTTTGCCGACCGTAATTGTCCCTGTTTTATCAAACACAACAGTATCAATATTACTTACTTCTTGAAGGACTTCACCATTCTTAATAAGGACACCCATCTTAGCACTTCTTGCAGTACCAACCATTAATGCTGTTGGAGTTGCTAAACCTAATGCGCACGGACAAGCAATGACAATTACTGAAACAGCAAATAATAATGCTTGAACAAATGTTGCACCAACAAAGGAATACCAAATCATAAAGGTTAGAATGGCAACTATCATTACTGCCGGAACAAAAATATTTGAAATTTTATCTGTTAAGTTCTGAATAGGAGCATGACTGGTTTGCGCTTTTTTTACTAGATCAACAATTTGGGCGAGCATCGTATCGGATCCAACCTTTGTAGCTTTAAAAGTAATCGTCCCATTATTATTAATTGTTGAACCAACAACAGTATCGCCAACTTTTTTCATTACTGGCATACTTTCACCAGTAACCATCGACTCATCCAAGGAAGTTATCCCTTCTAGAATCGTTCCATCTACGGGTACCTTTTCACCAGGCTTGACTCGAATAAGGTCACCAACTTGGACTTGATCGAGTGGTACTTTAACAAATTTACCATCTTTTAAGACTTCAGCATCTTTTGCTTGAAGGCCCATCAACTTACCAAGAGCATTGGAAGCATTGTTATGCATCTTCTCTTCCATCGCATCCCCCAGTAAAACAAAGACAGTAACAAAAGCAGCACTTTCAAAGTAAACCGCCCTATCAGTTATCATCGCAAAAATACTATAAAAATAAGCGACAGCTGTTCCTGTGGCGACCAGGGTATTCATATTTGCACTATGTTTTTTAAATGCAGCGATCGCACTTTTCCAATATGGAAATGCTGAAATTGCCATAATAATAGTGGTAGTAATTAATGCTATCCAATTATAGGCAGGCATCATCCAGTGAAAAGGCATCGCAAACATTTGTATTAACATCGGGATTGATAATACAAATGAAATCCAAAATCGCTGAATGTTTGTAAGCTTCATTACTTTACAACAACCTTTCCATGAAACATATCCATTCCACAAGCGTAGTTATAAGTTCCCGGCTTATCAGTTGGAATATCAACAGTAACTTCTTTTTTACCGTCTAACTTCTCATCAATCCCAAGTTCCTTAAATACGACTTCATTCATACACCCCATGTTATCAGAGGGGATAAATTTTAATTTCGCTGGCTTTCCTTGTTTGAAAGTAACCGTTTCTGTTTTGTAGCCATGATTTTCTGCATTAACAACAACTTTTTTAGTTTGATCTTTTGAAAAAATACTCATTATTTAACAATCACCTTTCCATGAAACATATCCATCCCACAAGCGAAATTAAAAGTCTGTGCTTTATCTGTTGGAATATTAATCGTCGTAATCTTTTGCTTTGTTAAATCCTTATTAACTCCTAGCTGTTCAAACACCACATGTGATAAACAAGCCGTCGAGTCATGCATATCAAAGTTAACTTGAGCCGGAATTCCCTTTTTCAAGATAACGGTTGAAGGAGAATAACCACCATTAACGACAATCGTTGCAGTTTGTTCATCATTAACAATAGTTGATTTTCCCGCCGACTCTGTATGCTTTCCGAAGAACCACCAAACAATAAATGCAATCAAAAGCAGGGCAATAATTATAACGGCAATTCTCAATATTTCCACCTTCTTTTAGTTTACAACTGTAATCATATTATAGGTACAGCATACTATCAAAGTTTACAGTTGTCAACAATAAAGAAAAAATATTAAATAATGGACGTTTTACTCTTTTTTAATTAGAATTTGAATACTAGGGGGTGTGACCGATTAAGAAGTCCAATTTCTTATTAACCTTATTTTATTTATTACTCTTTGGCGGAATTATTTGGTTTTATCAAAATAATTCTACCTTTCAAGAACAATTTAATATTGGCATTCATAATGCACAAGTACTAACTCAATCGTGGTTACACCGAATAACTGGTAAAGAAGTTGCAACCCCAACTAACCAAAACGCTGACCAGCAAACCGGGACTCAAGATACACCTGCTGATGCACGCTGGGAACAAAACTCTGCAACGATCTATGTTAATATCAGTAATCCAGTATTAAAGAATGCAACAGAAACCGCAATTGCCCAATGGAATAACACGAAGGCATTCACATTTAAAATCGTTAATGATAAGAATGCAAATATTAGTGTTTCCGCTGTTAATGATCCAAATAACGGAGCAGCGGGGCTTACCAATACAAGCATGAATTCCGCAACTGGATATTATCTGCACGCAACAGTAGAGCTAAATTCTTATTACCTATTAAATCCTGCCTTTGGCTACTCACAAGAACGAATCGTAAATACTGCTGAGCATGAATTAGGGCATGCAATTGGTCTACAGCACACGAACAAGATTTCTGTGATGCAGCCAGCTGGATCATATTATCCCATTCAATCACGAGACATAGAGGCTGTGAAGGCTTTATATTCACGAACTCCACAACCAATCATCGCCGAAAACAATTCCAACAGATAGTCATAATTAAAAGGTCGAGCTCACTCTTCACAGAATTGGTATGGTAAAATAAAATAGCAAATCTAATTGGAAAGAGTATTTTTATGTCAAATAAAAAAGTTTTAGGTACAGCGATGATTATTACTGCCTGTATCTTTTGGGGTATTTCAGGGCTTTTTGCGAAGGCCCTTTTTAATATTAGTAGTTCAATTACATCAATGTGGTTAACGCAGGTTCGAATGGTTTCAGCTGGAATTATTTTAGTCTTATTAAGTCTAATTCGTGGGGAGCATCCCTTTCAAATTTTTAAGGACCTTCATTCTGCATGGATTATCTTTGCATATGGTGTTTTTGGATTAGTTCCGGTTCAATATGCTTATTTTATGGCTGTCCAATATGGGAATGCTTCGATCGCAACCATCCTTCAATTTATCGGGCCCTTTTTCATCATTGCTTATCAAGCTATGTTTCGACACCTGCCACCACGACGAATTGAAATTATTAGTGCAATTATCGCCTTTTTAGGTGTTTTTATTATCGCAACTCATGGCCAATTTAACCATTTAGCAATGACGCTTAGTGTTCTAATATGGGGATTAATTTCTGCAATTGGTGTTGCAACAAATACCTTAATTCCACAAAATATGCTTCGCAAAGGTCGAGTTCCCTCATTAATTATTACGGGGTGGGGGCTATTATTTGCCGGATTAACCTTAGTGCTTATTCACCCTAGTCAACCACATATTCCTAACGTTCCTTCAGTTTGGTTATATGTGTTAGGCATTCTAGTAATTGGGACCTTAATTCCCTTTCAGCTAGCTAATAATTCATTAAAATATATCGATGCAACTACATTTAGTTTAATGGATGCATTTGAACCTTTATCAGCAACAATCGGTTCAGTCCTAATTTTTCATTTACAAATGACGGGAGCAGATATCCTTGGTTCGATTTTAGTTATCGTTGCAGTACTTGCGATTAACATTCGCATTCCACAGAAAAAATTAAAGAGTAACTAAAAAAGAAGGTAGGGACTGTGACATAAGTTAAGTTACTTTCATAAAAAGCAAATACGCAGTACAAC
>BLMQ01000036.1:0-11477 GCA_011958095.1 Lactobacillaceae bacterium
TACGGTGGTGTGAGAGGTCGATAATTGAAATAATCAATTATCTCCTACTCGATTTCACTAATTACTCTGGGAAATCATTTATTGAGGTGATATAGATGGGAACACTGAACTTTTCTTTTGATGCCGATAAACTTCAAAAACGAAGCGATGAGATTACTAAGGGTGTTGACCGCGCACCTGGTCGAAGCCTCTTGTATGCCACTGGTCGAATTAAGCGACCTGAAGACATGGATAAACCATTCATCGCGGTTTGTAACTCCTATATTGAAATCGTCCCGGGGCATGTTCATCTACGTGAATTAGCAGATATCGCTAAGGAAGAAATTCGTAAAGCCGGCGGGGTGCCATTCGAGTTTAATACGATTGGTGTTGATGATGGGATTGCGATGGGCCACATTGGAATGCGTTACTCGCTCCCGAGTCGTGAACTGATTGCGGACTCCGCCGAAACGGTGATTAATGCGCATTGGTTTGATGGAGTATTGTTTATGCCAAATTGTGACAAAATCACGCCGGGGATGCTGATGGCAGCAGCCCGGACCAATGTTCCCGCAGTATTTGTTTCTGGGGGCCCGATGAAAGCAGGACTTGATCCTAATGGGAAGGCGATCACTTTATCAAATATGTTTGAAGCGGTAGGAGCCTTTAAAGATGGCAAGATTTCCAAGGCTGATTTTCTGGAGATGGAACAAAACGCGTGCCCAACATGTGGGTCGTGTGCTGGTATGTTTACCGCCAACTCGATGAACTGCCTGATGGAGGCAATGGGAATGGCCTTGCCATTTAACGGGACGGCACTAGCCGTGTCTGAACAGCGAAAGGAACTGGTCCGTCAGGCTGCAAGGCGGGTTGTTGAGGTCGTTAAGCAGAACCTAAAGCCGCGTGATGTCATGACCAAGGAGGCCTTTGATGATATTTATGCCGCCGATATGGCAATGGGTGGTTCTACAAACACAGTTCTCCATGGTTTAGCGATTGCCCATGAGGCCGGAGTTGATTATACCGAGAAGGATATTAACAAGATTGCCGAACGAACACCGCATATCGCCAAAATTGCCCCATCCTCCCACTGGACGATGGAGGACGTTCATAATGCTGGTGGGATGCCAGCAATTATGAATGAATTGATTGAGATGGGAGGAAAGGTTTTCCATCCAGATCGACCAACGGTAACTGGCAAAACGATTCGAGAAAATGTAGCTGGCCACTATTCAAAAAATGAGGAAGTTATTCGACCAGTTGCCAAGGCGTATTCGCCAGTGGGTGGTTTGTCAGTATTGTACGGTAATATTGCTAAAAAAGGTTCGGTTATCAAAGCTGCCGGGGTTGATCCTGATATTAAGGAATTTACCGGGAAAGCAGTTTGCTTTGACTCACACGATGCTGCCGTTAAGGGGATTGATGACGGTACCGTTAAGGAAGGAGATGTAGTTGTCATTCGGTATGAGGGACCTAAGGGAGGTCCAGGAATGCCTGAAATGTTGAATCCAACTTCCGACATTATTGGCCGGGGCTTGGAAAAAGACGTAGCACTGATCACAGATGGTCGATTCTCAGGAGCTACTCACGGTATCTGTATCGGTCACGTTTCGCCAGAGGCCGCTTCTGGAGGCGAGATCGCGCTTGTTAGAAATGGTGACCGCATTCATATTGATTTGACTAAGCGGACGGTTGATTTGCTGGTATCGGAGGAAGAACTTGATAGACGGCGGCAGTCACTGCCACCATTCCAGCCAAAGGTTAAGCACGGTTATCTGGCCCGGTACCAGGCACTAGTCACCTCGGCTGATACTGGAGGCGTGATGGTTGGCTATGAACAATTATCTAAGGTTGCTAATGAATTAAAGTAAGAAAAGGGGTGTAGACCATGACGGATGTGCAGACAAGCGATCCAGTTGCTGACCAAATTATCAAAGCCTTGCAAGATGTAATTGATCCAGAGCTGGGGATTGATCTGGTTAACCTTGGTTTGATCTATGGTGTTGATATGACCGCTGAGGGGGTAGTTACGGTCCGGATGACCCTGACAACGATGGGCTGCCCCATCACAGACGTGCTGCAACAGATGATTGATTCAGCACTACGCAAGGTAGAAGGTGTTAAGAAGGTTCAAATCGAGGTTGTATGGGAACCAGCCTGGACACCAGATCGCATGAGTAGGTTTGCCAAGATTGCGCTTGGCTACCACGGTTAAGAGCATAAAGGAGGAAAAAGAGATGAAGAAGGTTGTTTCATTTGGAAGGTGGTTAAGCAAATGGTTCACACTTTTTGTGGTTTTATGGGCAGTGTTTAACTACTTTGTACCAAGCTTTTCAGCACCAGTTGTTGCAAATACTAAGTATTTATTAGGAGTAATTCTTTTTGGAATGGGGCTAACCCTGACAGGTCAAGACTTCAAACGGATCGTTGAAAAACCTATTCCAGTTCTGATGGGGACGGTTGCCCACTACGTCATCATGCCGAGTCTAGCCTGGCTGCTATGTTTGGTATTTCAGTTGAAAGGCGCAACGGCCGCCGGGGTTATCTTAGTAGGAGCTTGTCCTAGTGGGACCTCTTCAAGTGTTATGGCCTACTTGGCCGGCGGGGATGTTGCCTTGGATGTTTCAATTGAGGCCTTATCAACGTTGTTAGCCCCGGTAATGTTGCCAACAATCCTATACTTATTTGCTGGCCAGTACGTTAAGGTACCAACGCAGAGTTTATTTATGAGTACGCTTGAAATTGTGGTTCTCCCTATCGTTCTTGGGGTAGTAGTTCATACCTTCTTTGGTAAACGACTGGCGCCAGTTTTGGACTTCCTACCAATCGTTTCCTAGCTTGCAATCCTTGCCATCATTGGGGCCGTGGTTTCAGCTAATCATGCCAACCTATTTACGGCGGCCACAGCAGTTGTTATCCCGGTAGTTATGTTGCATAATCTGTTGGGTTATACTTTGGGTTACTTATTCTCACGGGTGCTCCGATTACATCAACCGCAACAAAAGGCCCTTACTTTTGAGGTTGGGATGCAGGATTCTAGCCTAGGGGCAACGCTAGCCTTGACTTACTTCTCGCCAGCTGCTGCCATCGCTTCGACCCTCTTCAGTATCTGGCACAATATCTCAGGATCTGTTCTTTCGTCTTGGTGGAAGAATCATACTGCCGAGAGTCTGGAGGAAATGGTTCAGAATTACGAAAATCAAAATGCCCAAAAGGCGACGAATTAGTAACAAGGCAAAGACAGGTTACGGTATCACCGAAAAAGTTAAATAGTAAATCAAATAAGGCCACGACACGGAAAAATGTCGTGGCCTTATTATCTTACTCAGTTTCAATCTTGATAAGCGCTCGTCAGGTGTTATCTTTGACGGAGAAGGCGATCTAAGATGTCGAGGCTGAGCTTTAAGAAGAGGCAGAGGTTCATTAGCCAGAAGAACTGGTTAAAGATGTGCCAATGGATGACGGCGAGGGAGAAGTGGCAGAGGGTGTACACGACCACAAGAAAGATATAGAAGAGGTTGGCCCGGAGGATGTCCTTAGACCAACGGTGATGGATAATATAGTTCCAGCATCGCCGGAAGTAGTTTAAAAGATTTGCCATTAGTCCGCACCTCCTGTTATAGATTGGCAACTAGTACGGCGACAATAAAGAAGACGAGAGCAGTTAAATAAGAGATTTTTAGGTTTTCTCCTCCTCTTTTTTACTTTTTCATCATAGCAAACTTACACGTTTAATTTACTATTCATTATTTAACGTTGCTTTTTTGTTTTTTTTCGTTAAATAAGATACGTTTTTACCATTTATACAATTAAAACTTATACAATTAAAACGACTATTTTTACAGTTTATCATTAGGGGCTGTTTGTGATAAATTGTCTCTAAAGAATATTGATACAGCTAATTAGGAGCATTATTATGTCTGGATTTGCAAAAATGACTACGTACAAGAAAGAAGAATTTTTAGAAAAAGAAATTCTAAACTATCTGCAAAAAATCCATCAACCGGCTACTAGAACTCAAATAGCAGAATACTTGGTAAAAAATACAGATAGTATTCCTAATGATTCACTAAAATATGTAACATCAAAGAAAACCGATAGAGAATATGTTCCATTTATGAATCGCCTTAGTTTTGCGATAACTTCACTAAGAAAAGCCCAATTAATTGATCACCCCAAACGCGGAACTACAGTTTTAACAAAATTAGGGCAGGATATTAATCCAGATAATGAAAAATATATTCACAAGCTAGTGATGAAAGGATGGGCCAAATTATGAAATAAGTCATATTTCCCTTAAAATAAATTCAAGCAAATTTCAGGAAAGGAGAATTCGACCATGAGAAAGGAAGTACGTTACGCTTTTCAAAAAACTAGTCCGGTAATGCTTGGCTTTCTATTTTTAGGCGCCAGCTATGGGATCTATATGTATAAACTGGGCTTTAATTTTTTGTATCCATTATTAATGGCTGTGACCATTTTTGCTGGATCAGTCGAATTTGTAATTGGTAATCTTTTAGTTCAAAGTTTTCAGCCATTGACTGTTCTCATTTTAACTGCCCTTGTTAATTCACGACATATTTTTTATGGCATTACGATGTTAAAAAAATATTCCAATACGGGAAAGTTAAAGCCGATTCTTATTTTCGGAATGTGTGATGAGTCTTTTTCCTTAAATGCAACGTTAAAAGTACCAGATGGCCTTGATCGCTCATATGTTTATTTTTACATAACTGCGTTCAACTATTTTAGTTGGGTAGCTGGTGCAGGCTTAGGTGGTCTCCTTGGGGGAATGATTAACTTAAACTTAGCAGGTTTAGATTTTGTAATGACGGCGCTTTTTATTGTGTTGTTTACAGAACAGTTGAAAAATGCCCGAACGCAGCGTGATGCTCTGATTGGTTTAGTATTTGCAATTATTTGTTTACTATTTTGCAATAAGAATGCTTTCTTATTAGTGACATTAGTAACACTTGTCGCGCTGTTTTCATTAAATTACTTAATCACGAGGAGAAAAAATGACATTAACTGAACAAATTATTTCAATTTTAATCGCAGCAGTCGTCACGATGGCGACCCGCTTTATCCCATTCCTGATTTTTGATCAGTCAAAAGAATTATCACCTTACCTGGAAGAACTGGGGAAATTCCTTCCGGCAGCAATCATGGGAGTATTAGTAATCTATTGTTATCGGAATATTTCTTTTGCTGAGCCTAGTAAGGCATTATTAGAAATCGTTGCCGGCTTAGTAACATTATTTATTCACCTTTGGAAAAGAAATATGCCACTATCGATCTTGGTCGGAACTGGCTTTTATATGGTGATGCTGAATTTGTTTTAATGAAGCTATAAAGCTAAATTATGATTCGTGTAAATTAAGAGTCATAGTTTAGCTTTTTTAGTTATGATATTCTTGGATAAAAAGGGGCGAGCTAAAATGACAGCATTAACTGAAAGTATGTTTGCAATCTTTGACCAGCCAGAATTTTCCTTTAAGAAGATTAAGGAAAATCATTTACCAGAAGAAGTTGCAGACCTAAAAGAGAAGTTTAAAGCCGTTTGGCAAGTGTGGAAGAAGGTAAATCAAACTGTCGCTAGTCAACTACCAACGGGCGAATTCGCGAAGGTTCACGTTGAGAGTTGGACGAACGGTTGGAACCTGCGTGACCATTACTGGCCTCTTATCGCTTAGCATCGTTGGCAGACTATAATCCCTGTATTGGGGTGATGCTTGATAAAAAGCAGTTACAGGTCTACCTAATGTTTCAACATTATAAGAGTGAGCAACGACAAGGGACGCCGGATGAATACAATCAATTACTGGATAAAATACCGGAATGGGCTAATGATATTGATGTCACACACTGGTATCTTTGGGATAAGGATGAGATGGAATTTTCTGATCATATGTCACTGACTAAATACATCAATAGTCGGGATGCTCAGCAGCAATTTAATACTGATGCACGAAAGACCAGCTTTTTGCTTGGTAAATTTGCATTTCGTGGAAAAGACCAAGTTGATAATATGGAAGAATATATCGGTTCAGTTATTAGGCAACTTACCCCACTATATGAAGAATTGAAGTGAAGATGTAACGGGGATGTTAAGTAGAAAAGAGTTTGGAGTGTTTTAGATACAAGAGAATTCTCAACAATTACAACAAGATATTAAACATGATCGTCAAATGATTGAATCATCATTTGATAGCAATAAGTTGTTTACGCCTAAAGAGATGAAAGAACGCTTTGGTAAGTATGGTTGGGGAAAGCATGAAGATTAAGTATAAGCTGAATGAAATAATTGATTTGTAGCAAAAAAGGCACCAGAAGCTAGTTATAACTTCTGATGCCTTTTTTGTTCACCTATTAATAGTGTTTTTAATTGTTTTTTACCGGAATTCGTAATACTGTTTTTAGATTTTCAACCTTGGTCCGCCGGGGATCTGACAAATAAATTTCATGGTGATGTCGATCATCGTTAATATCTACTTGTAAGCCCTGTTCCTTAATAAATTTATGTATTTTGTCGATCGTTGCCGGTTCATCATCATATGACCCGATATGAAGTGCTTGCACACAGAGGCCTTCGTGCATTGACAGGAATTCTACGTTATGTAAATCAAGTTGCTTTTTTTCGCTAGCCTCTTGAATTGCCCAGTCAAAAACGTCTTGAGTAACAAAGTCAGGAAGGCGAATCATCGCAATGAAATTGAACATTTCTTTGTGAGCATAGTCAATTCCAGAGATACTGTCTTGCCACCATAGTCCTTCTAGTGGGGGAACAACAAAATCAAAATAATCTGGAATTTGGTAAGTGCCTTTTTTGCTCATTTTAATGGTATAAGCAACAGCATAGAGCTTTTCAATTGCTTTTTTATACTCACTATTTTCTTGATTAGGATCCCCATGGCCCCGCACAGCAAGATACTTCATCATTGGTACATTGATTAGGCTGGGATTCTTTCCGGGGACATACAATTCTTTCTGCTCTTTTCTGAAATTATAAGCCATCTTGTCACTTCCTATGTTTTTATTCTAGCTCAACTTTTTTAATGTTGCCCAGCTCAGTAAGGTCAGTAAAGACGTTTTCTGATTTGAAGTCAGATCTTAATTCACCATAAAGTTGACAGGAGATTTTTCCGTCTCCATAATCATAGATCGAGTATTTAAGCGGAACTTCAAAATATTTTTTGTTTAGCTGATTAATAAGTGTATGCAAATCATCAGTATTTCCTTCTAATTGAATAAAGCAGGAGAATCCTTTACCTTGCCTAAGTGCAAACTGATCTAGATATTTTCCAATAACTTCTGCTAAAAGAACGCAACAAGTGCCAATAATCCCAATACTGTATAAACCACTACCATAGGCAAGACCGATTGCGCCGGTAACCCAAATTCCAGCCGCCGTAGTTAAGCCATCAATTATTTCATCGTGGCGATTAATGATTGTTCCAGCGCCTAAAAAACCAATCCCGCTAACAACTTGAGCGGCAATCCGTGATGGGTCGACGTTCCAATTGCTATGGGTAACTTTCAGTAAATCAAAAAAGCCATACTTAGAAATAATCATGACCATTGCTGCCCCCACAGCAATTAGGGCATGCGTCCGAATTCCAGCCATTTTAGCCTTACTTTTTCGCTCAAACCCAATGATTCCACCACATAAGGCGGCCATGAGCATTCGTAAACACCAGTCAAGCCTAAGCAACGATTACCCCTCCTTTACCAAAAATCAATTATTATCAATTTTATTAGCCTAACTGTACTATATCGCGTTTAGATGTTTAAATCCAAAAAGAAAGCTGAAAGAAATAACATTTTCTCTCAGCCTTTAACTACTATTCATATACAGAACGCTTTAGCACACCGACAAACGGAAGATTCCGGTAAAGGCCATTAAAGTCTAGGCCATATCCGACAATAAATTCGTTTGGAACTTTAAAACCAACATAATTGGCTTCAACATCAACTTCACGACGGTCCGGCTTATCGAGTAAGGAACAAATCTCAATACTCTTTGCGCCACGATCAGCGAAAAGATCAGCGAGATACTTTAATGTATGACCAGTATCAATAATGTCTTCCATAATAATAACTGGTCGATCCTTAATATCGTGGGAAAGATCTTGAATTAATTTAACTTTTCCAGTGGATTCTGAACTTTCTTCGTAACTAGAGACATCGACATAATCAACGTTTAGCTTGAAATTAAGGCGCTTCATCATTTCGCTAGTGAAAATCATTGCCCCTGTCATTACGGAAACTAAAACTGGAAATTCATCTTGATATTTTTCGGTAAGTGTATTAGCAAGTTCATCTAAGCGTTGATTGACTTGATCTTGAGTATATAAAACTTTTTCGACGTCGTTATTCATTCTAGCTCTCCCTTGATAATGTTCGTTATTTACGAACTATTTTTGCGGTTTTTATTTATTGACGTTAGAATTTTAACATAAATCGAATTAATTTAAAGTGTTTTAGTAATAAAAATCAGATTTTTATTCTACTTTGTAAGATGGGGTATAAAATTTGTATAATACAGGTAGATATTTTTTCGAAAACGGATGCCTGGAAGGAATACTTATAATTATGAAAAAAGTTAACTTGTATATTTTTTTGACGCTTTGTTCCTTTGCTATCTTCTTATTGACCACGCCATCAAAGGTAAAGGCAGAAGTAGTTGACAAACAAACACAACACCAACTTCAAGATTATATGAAGGACCATCATATTAATGGAGTGATGCTAGTTAATGGCAAAGATGGGAAGCCAGTTGCCATTGAGAATAATGAAACCACAAATAAAGATCAAATCGTAAAGGCGGATCGACTATTTCCCACGGCATCGCTTCAAAAGATTGTAACGGGAACCGCTGTTTACCAATTAAGGCAAAAAAAGCAATTAGCTTGGGACACTTCGCTAAGTAAGTATTACCCACAGATTGATGGCAGTAAAGAGATTACAATTCGGGAATTAATGAACCATACCAGTGGCTTGATTAATAATGATCGACCATTTGAACCACTTAGAGGCCAAAAAGCCCAAATTGCTTATATGCTTAAACATCTCAAGTATGATCATACGCACACATGGGATTATCAAGATGTTGATTATGAAATATTGGCAGCCATTGTTAGTAAGCAAACACATTTAAGCTATAATGCCTATATTCAAAAAAACTTTGCTAAACCGCTCCATCTTCACCAAATTAAAGACTTTTCTGAAGTTTCAAAAAAGGAAATCCCACAACCTATGGATCCAACAGTTGATTGGCACCGGGTAACTGTAACGACCTCCTCAGACTTTGGAGCAGGGAACCTATTTATATCGCCAAATGATTACTGGAAGTTTGTATATAATGAGGTGCTGAAAGATCCAAAAATGATTAATGAATACTACCAACAGGCGCAGCATCAAGAAGTTGCCTATTTTGGTGGAGTCTACTTTGATGGGGACGTTATTCGCGCAAATGGGAGTATTCCTGGATATAACAGTTGCTTTGTCGCTGATTACAAGACGAAACGAATGATTATGCTATTCTCTAATAATATCGATTATCTAAAATTAAAGGCAACGTCGGATGATATTCTCCATAATTATATGGAACGATAGATCTTTAAATAAAAATTCTCTAAGTCTTTATTGAATTAAAGGACTTAGAGAATTTTTTTGATGATATAGCTACTTAATTTCGCAAAAATTTATTATCTTTATCAGGTAATTCTTCTGGGATAAAGCGTTCTGCGCACATATGGAGGTTATACTTTTCACGTAACTTCGCTAGTTCCGCCATCATCGGTGAATCATGATCAGCGTCTAATGCTTCTTGACTTTCCCAAGTATCAATCAAAAGGATCGTGTGTGGATCATCAAGTGGTTGAAAGTATTCATATTTTAGATTACCAGGTTGCTGGCGAATTTTGTCAGCAATTCCCCGTTTCTCCATTTCCTGGGCAAACTTTTTGGCGTTATCACCTTCACCAGTGTAGTAAAGATTCATTGTAAAACTCATGGTTATTCCTCCTATTTTTCTATAGATCAATAATTTCTGGTTCAAAATCAATCTGTTTAAGAAACTTAAACAGGTCATCTGTCTTAATAAAAATTGTATGAGTATTTTCATTAGGATGGAAGGTCTGAATTGGTTCGTCGACAATATCCTTGTCAAAATATACTTTTACATTATGAGCTTCATTATTCAGCAGGCCAAATGGTGAAACAATTCCTGGTGCTAAGCTAAGCTGTTCTTGCAGATATTCCGGTCGAGCCATTGAAACCCTTTTAGTTCCAGTTAGGGCCATGAATTTATGAAAGTCCATTGGCTTTTTATCATCCATAATAACCATATAGAAATTCTTTTTCTTCCCTTTCAGAAACATGGTTTTAGTGCGAACACCTTCATGACCAGCGATATATGCATCAGCTTCTTCGGTGGTGTGAGCAGCAGGGTGATCAATCACAGTATAGTCAGTTATTCCAAATTTTTTTAATGCATCCTTGACTTGCTGATAGGTTCCTAATGTCATAATTTCGCTCCTTAATTAAATCTTTTATCATGAAACGCTTACATTAATTATAAAGCAAATTAAGCAATTAGATGAGCCAATATTTTTTCTGTAAAACTTGTTTCAATTAATACTAGGGATCGAACTTAATATTTTTATGGAAGAAATTTTAATTGAAGCTCTTGTTACTTAGTAGGAAATGTCATAATAACCATTATTATTTATGATTACAATATGTTATTATATGATCATGAGGTGATTATAATGAGTTCGAAAGTTCAAGTAAACATTGATCCAGAATTAAAACAGTCAGCGGAGAATATTATAAAAGAAATTGGTTTAACCCCAACAGCTGTAATAAATGGAATGTATAAACAAATAGTTGCCACAGGGAAAATACCTCTTAGTTTTTCTTTGACATCAAGACAAAGGGCGGAGTTGGAGTTAAGAGAAGTATCCAAGAAAATTCCAGTTCGTGAAGTTAAGACAAAAGAGGAACTTGAGGAATTTTTTAATGAGGACTAATCAAATTTATACTGCTTATGTATCTTGGGGTTCAGATGGGAAAAGGTGTCCGGTTTTGATCGTAGAAGATAAAAATAAAAATGTCTTTTGCTATAGAATAACAAGCAAATACAAAAACAAGTCTGAGAGAATTAAGAAAAATTATTTTCCTCTTATGGATTGGAAAATAGAAGGACTTGATAAGCAGTCATATATTGATGTGGGAGATATTATTAAGCTTTCAAAAGAACATGTGTCTTTTAGGCTTGTTGGAGAATTGTCAATACGTGATATTGAAGCGCTGGTAGAATTTATTCGCAATCGATATGAGATATAAAAATAAAAACGTCGCAGAAAAATTCTGTGGCGTTTTATTAATGCCTTTAGACCTAGTTGAGTGCGTGAGCAGAGCGAATGCACTCAACAAAAAACACCTGCTATGCGGGTGGGCGATAAAAATTATATAAAAAAGGCCTCTTTTGCCTT
>BLMQ01000037.1:0-1320 GCA_011958095.1 Lactobacillaceae bacterium
ATTTGGTGGGTCTTTGGTGAATATACCGCAATGCTGACATTATTATTGGAAGTGAAAATGATCTTATTCCATGCGGATTTTAGGCGGGCACTTGTCGAGCTAAAGTGCCGAACACCCATAATAATAAGCAGAATAGCAATAATAATTAAGATAAGCCTGCGCGGTTTACGACGATGACGTTGCGATCTTTGCATTTTTTAACCGACCCTTTCTGATTAAAATTAGCGTACTTATTAATAATACAAATAAATTTTGAAAGTTAAAAGGTACATCTTCTTAATTTAATGAAAAATAAGGATTTCATTTGAATTGTTACCAAATCGTTACACCTTTTTTAGACAGAATAGGATATGATAGTTAAATGTGTAAAGGAGAGAAATAGTTATAATGAAAAAGGTTAAATCTTTTTTTGTCAAATTATTATTGATAACGGCAATAATTAGCATCTGTTTAAATGGCTTGGGGATGTTTGCAAAGGTTCATGCTGATACTGCAGCTTTTCAAATGGATGCACGAGCAGCTTATGCGATTGATGCAGAAAGTGGCCAGGTGCTATACCAAAAAAATGCAACTAAACGCTACCCAATTGCATCTGTAATTAAAATCTTAACTTTAGGAGTGATTTTACAAGACATTCGAAACCATCATTTAAAATGGGATCAAAAGATTAAGATTACACCAGCAGTTGCCAAAATGGCGGATGACTGGCACTTTTCTAATGTTCCATTAGTAAATGGGGAAGAATACACTGTCCGTCAGTTAGTCGATTCAATGATGCTAGTATCTGCTGATGGGAGTACCGAAGCATTAGCATTAGCTGACGCGGGCAGTACGGCAGCCTTTAATAAAAAGATGATGGCATTTGCGAAAAAAGCAGGGGTTACAGATATAAAAATCTACAATATGATTGGGCTACCTAACGGGGACTTAGGAGAACATAAACTTAAAGGTGTAGATAAAGACGCCGAGAACTTATTATCCGCTAAAGATGTTGCTCTTATCTCAAAGTATCTTGTTGAAAATTATCCTGAAACTCTTGACATTACAAAGCAAAAATTTACTAACTTTGATGTAACGAAAGACCAACAATATTTAATGACAAATGTGAATGCTCTTTTACCGCAAAACGGTTTTGCTCCTAAGAATGGAGAAATTGACGGCTTAAAGACTGGAAATACTGATCGTGCAGGTAAGTGTATTGTGTCAACAGGAACCTTTGCTGGACGTCGGATTATTTTAGTTGCCTTACACACAAAAGGTGAATGGAATGATCAGTCAAAGATGCAGCAAGACTTTTATAATAAATTGGTCGATGAGTAT
>BLMQ01000038.1:0-13264 GCA_011958095.1 Lactobacillaceae bacterium
CCGTGCTAATCACCGTTCTATCCTTAGCCCACCGCCTTGTCGAGAAGGTTAATTTCCACTCACTACTCTCTTAGCTTACTCACGGCCAATCAGCATTTTCACGGCCATGGCAATATTATAAATAAATAACAAAAGGGCTAATAAAAGAGCAAATGTTAGGAGAATTCCAAACAATGCGCCCCCGTGGAAGTTAGCGGGGTTTAATGAAAAGACACTAAAGACTAAAATTGCGCCTATTACATATAACAATGGGAAAATTTGACTCCAAAATGCATAGCGAGCGTTTTTAGCAATAGTTGGTCGATCACTGCTTTTGGCAATTATCCACACGATTAGTGGAAAGATAACTGGTAAAAATAAGATGCTTAAATAGGATAAAGTATTAACGATCCGGTCCGTTAAATTATTATCGTTCACTATATCAGTCCCTTCTTTTTATATTATTATCGCATGAAAACTCAAGGGAGCGCAATTACAATTATCTGTACAAGGCAAATAATACTAAAAAAAGAAAGCCAATCGTGGCTGGTAATCGGGATATCCACGGTAGCTGTTCGTGCTTGTCCTTCTACGAAACCGTGTGATTCCATGGCTTGCGCTAATTGATCCGACCATTGAATCGCAACCAGAATCGCTTTGAAGTAGAGCGTTGGTGACCACCAATGTAAATTAACACCCCGCATTTGTCCGGCTGTATAAATAGTTGTAACGGCTTGTTTCATTTTTGGAATCAGATTAAGAGCAGCGAGCACCCCATAAGCATATTTGCTAGGAAGGTGACAATTTTGTTCTAATGAGCGAGCAAGCGTTAAGGTATCAGTTGTAAACGTAAAGACTGTTCCAAGGCAGACATAAACGTAGAGTCGACTGAAAAGAACGGTTCCATCGAAGAGACTGTGACTAGGACTAAAGAAGACAATTGTAATAAAAATGGCTAGTGCAGGAAAAAGGGGGACAAAAGCCAACCAGCAAAATTGTCGCCAGTGAAATCGCTGATGGATAAGGATTAATAAACACACCACAATGACAATCAGGTTAATCCACAGCTTAGTCACAAAAGTTAGCTCAAGTGAAAGCAAAATAACAAGTAATAATTTTAAACTAGGATTCATAACGCCCTCCAACATAATTAAGACGTTGATGATTCATTGTAAGGTGATAGTCAATGAAACCATCAAGTCCGCTTAATTGATGACTAACAATCAGCAAAGTTTGGGGTTTCTCTTTTTGGGATGCTTTAATTAGTTGCAGGACAGTCTTTAAAGATGCTGGATCTAAACCAGTAAATGGTTCATCCAGTAATAGTGTTTCCTGTCCGCGCATTAACATCAGCAGGATTTGTAACTTTTTCTTTTGACCACCACTCAAAGAATAAACAACCTGATCTTCTCTTCCATTCAGACCAAGAGCTGCTAATGCTTCGTTGACTTGTTGCTGATTAAAATAGGGATTCTGGCAAGTTTTAAAGCCTAATGCCAGTTCTTCGCCAACGGTTACATTTAGGAATTGATCGTTGGCATGTTGGAAAATCAATCCCAGATGCTTGTAATATTTCCCAGGTGATATTTTTTGAATGTTTTCCCCCGCATAGTCAATCTTTCCTTCATATTTCAAAAGTCGGGCAATTGCCTTTAGAAGGGTAGATTTACCAATCCCATTTGGTCCGGTTAATAAAGTTATTTTATTTTTAACAATGCCTAAATTGGTTGGTAAAAGTAAGGAATGATTCTCTCGTTTTATTGCTAATTCATCAAATTTGATAATCGTGGGCAAGGTTGACGGAGGAAGGGCAGTGGTAATTTGGGGAGTCACGCTCGCTGTTAAAAGTTGGCTACTATTTTTACTGGAAAGTTGAGCAAGGTGCCCCTTAGTTAATTGCCAAACCAATGGATGTAGTCGCTCGTAACCATGCAAATCATGGTCAGTAATGATAATTGTTGTGTGATAGTCACTGTTGAGGCGGACTAATTGTTTAAGGATAAGTTGCCGGTTTTCTTCGTCAATATTGGCAAAGGGTTCGTCTAATAAAAGCACGTTCGGTTGCATTGCCGTAGCCGCTGCTAAAGCCACGCGCTGTTGTTGTCCACCGGAAAGCGTGGTGATTAACCGGTTAGCAAGGTCGTCAACTTTACCGAATCGTAAAGCTTCTTTAACGCGTTCTGGAATTTTGTCAGTTGGGACTTGGCAATTTTCCAGAGTGAATTCTAATTCGTGACGTGGCGTATCAAGAGCAAACTGCATTAACGGATCTTGGAATACCATCCCGATATGGGCATCTGTTGGTACATCGACTGCTCCAGCAACTATTTCACCACCATATTTAGGTAGGAGACCAGCGATTAACTTGAGAATGGTGGATTTACCACTCCCGGAGACTCCGGTAAGTAAGTGAATCTTTCCAACAGTGAATTTGGCGGTGATATTTTTAAGAATCGGTTGCTGATCAAAATTAAATGAAAGATCATTAAATTGTATATTTTTCATAGTCTTAGCGCTTGATTAAGTGGGCTCGTTGGAGAAGGTTAGTAATCAATTTAACCAGAATTCCAGAGAAGACAAACATTGAAATGAAACGGGCGATGAGCATAATGATTAGCATTTGTCCGCTGAAGTGGTTATAGCCATTGCGGAACCAATCCCAGCCAAAGGTAACAAATGTAAGGGTGAGGGATGAGATGAGCAAGGTCAGCCAGTTATACATTTTATAGAACGTAAAAGTAAAACCTAACTCAGCCCCGATACCTTGGACTGCCCCAGAAATTAGGTTGGCTGCTCCCCACTGATCGCCGAGAAGCATTTCAACGGCCGCTCCCAAAAACTCACCAAGGAAAGCTGCTCCTGGTGTCCGGAGTAAAAAGCCAGCAAGTGGTCCAGCCATACACCAGATTCCCATTGTTAAATCATTCGCCATTGGACCATAACCAATTGGTGTCAGTAGAACAGTTAAGCCGTTATAGACAAAACCGGCCGCAAAATAAATTACACCGAAAATAATTCCAATCAAGGCAAGCAAAATAATGTCACGCAAATGTAGTGAACGTTTAGTCATAATAAAACTCCTTAAGATATAAGGGCAAAAAAACTCCATGACAAAAAATCATGGAGTTAATCATTAAGTTAATATCACTGAATCTCCCTTCGCTGGTATTAACCAGAGCAGGTTCAATGGGTATTATCTCAGCCGTTTGGCACCCCAGATTTGTTTTCTATTATCATAGCTAATATTATAACGGAATGCAAATCGTTAATTAGGTTACTTATCTTAGAAAAGTGGTTTACAATTAGTACTAGCATTTAAAGGGATGGTTAAAAAATGAGTGGAGTAGTTTTTGTTTTATTATTGCTAGGAATTGGGATTCTTTCGGGGATTATTAGTGCAGCCGCTGGTTTAGCATCACTAGTCTCGTACCCATCACTGCTTGCACTAGGATTACCACCAGTGATGGCAAACGTAACGAGTGCTTTTTCGACAATTACGGGTAATTATAGTTCGGTCTTTTCATCGTTTAAGGAATTAGAGCATAATCGCCGGCAATTATGGATTATTTTGCCATTGGTATTTGCTGGTTCCATTATTGGAGCTTTTTTGCTATTTGCTGTCCCGAGTAAATGGTTTGCGGAACTGGTACCATTATGCATTGCGTTAGCCGGCATTATCCTGCTGTTTCCTCATCATCCGAAGCAAAGTGTGGGGACGATGGCAGGAAATAGTAAATTATTTGGTAAATCACGGATCGGTCAATTTTTATCAATCATTGGTATTTTTATTGTCGGAATCTATTCGGGCTTCTTTAATGCCGGTGCCGGAGTGTTAATGTTAACCTTGCTGACAGTGATCAATCGGCAAAAGAGCTTTGCAGTTAATAATGCGCTAAAAAATGTTGCGATGACTGTTACAAATACAACATCCTGGATAGTGTTCGCACTTGAGACGACGATTTATTGGAATTATGTTATTCCGTTGATGATTGGAAATGTAATCGGGGGCTACTTAGGACCGATTATTGTTCGCCACCTGCCTGGCCGTTTGATGCAAATAATTGTCGGGATTGGCTCATTGATTTTGGCAGTTTCATTGGTAATTCGGAATTTAATGTGAAGCAAAAGGATCATTGTCATCTAGTTTGGCAATGATCCTTTTGGTTTGCTCTTTGTGAATATTATTGAGCCGTGTAGCCACCATCAGCAACAAATTCTGAACCAGTACTAAAGCTTGATTCATCTGAAGCGAGGTACAAAGCAAGGTTAGCAATCTCTTCTGGCTTTCCAAGACGGCCAAGGGGATGAAGACTTTCTAGGTGTCCTTTTGCTTTTGGATCATTCTTGACTAAATTATCAACTAGTGGAGTTGAGATATAACCAGGATGAATTGTATTTACCCGGATGTCATAGCCTTTCCGGGCACAATCAAGCGCAGCGGACTTAGTTAAGAGGCGGACACCACCCTTAGAAGCATTGTATGCGAAGAGGTCAGGATCACCAATTAGTCCTTCAATGGATGACATATTGATGATTGAATTCTTTTCCCCGTTGTTCTTCATTGCTTCAATACCGAGCTTAGTTCCCCACATCGTACCGGTGAGGTTAACGGCAATTGTTTTATCCCAAATTTCAGCATTTGTCTTTTCAACATCGGCGTATTCGGCAATTCCCGCGTTGTTAACCACAATATTGAGCTTCCCGAAGACTTGGATAGTTTGACGAATTACCCGGTCCCAGTCTCCTTTATGAGCAACGTCTTGTTGGATAAAGATCGCATTGTCACCTAGTTTGTCAGCGACTTTTTGTCCTTCATCCATCTTACGAGCGGTTAAAACAATCTTTGCGCCTTCTTCGATAAACTTTTTTGCGACAGCAGCTCCAATTCCTTTAGAACCACCAGTAATAATTGCAACTTTATTATCTAAACGACCCATTGATAAGACACTTCCTTAGTAAAATCAAAAACAATCCTTTACAAATTTTATTATAACAACTATCGAAGAAAAACAGGAGAATAACGCCTTACAAAATAAAAAGAGACTGGAGAATTATTTTCAACAGCCTCTTAATTAAATTTAGTTTTCTTTGAAAAGCTTGTTTAAGCGGTCCATGAAGGCCTTGAGGTAACGTTCTTTGTCAACGTTAACGGCAACCTTAACATTAGGATTAGGATCGTTTAACTTAGCATTGTCACCGATTGTCCGACCATAGTAAGGTCCTTCTTGGTAAACAACCTTCATGAATAAGCTAATAGTTGAAACAAATGATGGGTCAATACCAACACCAACAGCTAATGGATCGTGGAGGGCACAACCACGCTTATCAATATCAAGGTTGTAGTAAGCGTCGATGTAGAAGTCGGTAATATCAGCAAAAGCCTTACCAGAAGCAGTGCCTAATTCACGCCATTGCTTTGTTTCGTTCTTAGTAAGGAGAGTCCGAAGAGTAACATCAAGACCAACCATTGTAAGTGGCAAGTTGGACTTCATTACTTCATCGGCAGCCTTTGGATCTTGGTTAATGTTAGCTTCTGCGACAGGAGTAACATTACCTTCAACAGTTAAGGCACCACCCATGAATGTGACATTGCCAATCAAGTTAGCAATGTCAGGATCCTTCTTCAAGGCAGCAGCTAAGTTTGTCATTGGACCAGTAGGGATGATGATTAGGTCCTTGCCATACTTGTGAGCGGCTTCGATGTAGAAATCAACACCGGATTGTTCTTCAAGGGCCCGACTTGGTGCAGGTAATTCAACATCACCGATACCGTTATCACCGTGGATATCCTTTGAAACTTGCATTACATCAAAGTGGTCAGTAGTGCATGAATGTGGAAGACCCTTAAATACTGGAATATCAGTGTGACCTAATAATTCCAATAACTTAAGGCTGTTTTCGGCACAAACATCTAATAGGTTGTTACCGTATGAACTTACAATTCCGATTAGATCAACTTCTGGGTCAGCGAGCGCATAGGCAATAGCTAAAGCGTCATCAACGCCAGTATCTAAATCAAGAATCATTTTACGTTTTGCCATAGTATTTATTCCTCCAATTTAAGCAAAATCAATCTCTGTATATAATATGTTAATTTAAATTTTGAATAATTACAATTAAAATTTGAGACCGCTTACGAAATTTTAGAAAAAATAAAGATGATATAATACTTCTAGAGATGAAAATGAAAGGATCAGAGGAGAAATGGCAGAGAAAATTTATGATGTGACAATTATTGGTGGAGGTCCAGCAGGGATGTTTGCTTCATTTTATTGTGGCCTTCATGAATTAGATGCCCAGCTGATTGAAAGCCTTCCACAGCTTGGTGGACAAGTAGGGGCACTTTACCCTGAAAAACAAGTTTGGGATGTAGCGGGAATGCCAGGCGTAACTGGACACGACCTGATCGCTAAGCTAGAAGAACAAATGGCAGTGGCACCGATTGACCAATTCCTTGGCGAAACTGTTGAGGACGTTATCAAAGAAGATGATGGAACCTTTACCATCAAATCAGCAAAGCGGGTATCCCGGTCACGAGCAGTAATCATTGCTCTTGGTAATGGAGCGTTTACTCCCCGTAAGCTCGCTTTAGAAGAAACAGCTGAGATTGAAGGCAAGCAACTTTCCTACTTTGTTAATCATAAAGCTGATTATGCGGACAAGCGGGTTGCCATTCTTGGTGGGGGAGACTCCGCGATTGATATTGCCTTGATGCTTGAACCTGTTGCCAAGGAAGTGCACCTTGTCCATCGGCGGGACCAGTTCCGCGGTCTGGAGCATACTGTGACCCAGCTTAAACAGTCCTCTGTGCAATTGGATACGCCTTTCTTACCACGAGCATTAACGGTGGAAGATGATGAAACGGTAACGCTCGATCTTAAGAAGATGCGGAGTGACGACGAAGCACAGTTGAATGTGGATAAGATTGTGGTTAACTATGGCTTTACCTCTAACAATGCCGCCTTGAATCAGTGGTCCCTTGACTTAGCAGCGGAACGCAACTTGATCAAGGTTGATTCAATGATGGAGACTAGTATTGAAGGGGTATATGCGATCGGGGATGGCGTGACCTATCCGGGGAAGGTCGCATTGATTGCGGCCGGCTTTGGTGAAGCACCGACTGCGGTAACCGCCCTAGCAAAGAAACTCTATCCCGATAAGCGAATGGCAATGCACAGCTCTTCAATGGGGATTACTAAATGAAAAAATGTCCCTACTGTAATACATTAAATCTAGACAATTCCGAAGTTAAGCTAAAGTAATCATCATAGCGTTAAGTAACAAATAAGAAAATATGAAAAGAGGGGTGAGAAAAAGTTCTGGCTTTTTCTCACCCCTCTTTTCATAAACAATAGCAAGATAACGTAGAAAATAATTACAATGTTCGAGTCTAAGTACGAATGATAACCAGCTAGTATAGCCAACCACCTATCGAGAAGATTGTTTTCCACTTACTTTATTAGTTTAAATTGCTAACAAATCAGCCGGCTTCATTAATGGGAAGTCCGCCTCTTTAATACTATCGGGATTTGCGGAGGAGTAAAGGGCGCCTGCAAACTTGGCACCGGCTGCATGGGCGGCTTTCATATCATTGATTGTGTCCCCAACATAAACAGTAGTTGCGGGATCTGCTCCCATTTTATCCATTGCCGCTAAAATAGGATCTGGAGCTGGCTTATGCTTTTTAGTGTCCGCAGACGTAATGGCAACCTTAAATAACTTCGCAAAGTCATATTTGTTAACAAAGTATTCTTGGTATTCGTCAGCGAGTTTTGAAGTTGCGATGGCGATCTTTGCATCTTCACGATTGGCAAGGGTATTAAGTATTTCAGGGATTCCTTCAATCACTTTTGCCCGATCAGCACGTTGGTAAGCAAGGTCAAACCAGTCTTTTAACATTTCAGGAATTTCTTCCTCACTAATTCCAGCGAGGCGAAGAGCATCTCGACCAGTAATACCAAATAAGTCATACTTAGTTTGTTCTACTTTGTCGGGCGCAACTGGGTGACCGTGTTGAGCCAACGTATCAATCATTGCTGGCATATACATATCAATAGTATCAATTAAAGTACCGTCAATATCAAAAATAAAATTCTCAATCTTCTGTGCCATTTTATTCATCCTTTATATAAAATAAGTACGTTCTTAATTGTATAACAATTTTAGAAAAGATCGAGATTAGAATAGCTGATAATTTACCTTTTTATTTAAAAAGACTACAATATAAATGGAATTATAAATTTTATGTGGGGTGGTCATTATCAGTAATCGAAAATCAGTACCTAAAAAGCTATCTTTCATCTCAATTTACTTTTTAGGGATTAATGGAGTAATTGGCTCAGGAACATTCTTACTGCCATCTGTTATCTATCGGTACATGAATTTATCGGCTGTAGCAGTTTTGCTATGTACAGCAATAACCGTTTCGTTGATTGCCCTATGTTATGCCGATCTTTCTAGTCGTTTTACCGGCTCAGGGGCAGCATGGCTTTATTCTTATCATGCATTTGGAAGATTCACCGGTTATGAGCTAGGAATTTTTACCTGGTTCTTAGGCTGCTGTACTCTTTCAGCGGAAATTGTTGCTTTATTAACTACCCTCAAGAGTTTTTTGCCAATCTTTAATCGGCCGCTTATCTATGGGGTTGCTGCTTTTGGCTTAATTGTACTCTTTGCGGTTATTAATTTCTTCGGCCGCGGTCTTGTTAAACTGGTTAATAATGTATCAGCGGCTGCGAAGATTCTTACGCTGATCATCTTTATTGTCGTTGGGGTCTTCTTCATCCATAAAGCTAACTTCTCACCAGTGATTCCCCAAGCAGCTTTAAAGGGACCGATGCCATTTATTCATCATTTTGGTGAAGCCTTTACCCCGATCTTTTATCTTTTTACTGGTTTTTCATTTTTACCAATTGCTGCTAAGCAAATGAAGAATCCAGAAAAGAATATTCCTCGGGTGTTAATTGCAGTCATGGTTAGTGTAACTATTTTGGATGCATTGATGATGACCGTTGCCGTTGGACTTTCCGGGACTAAATTAGGCGGGTACTCGACACCACTAGCTAATGCGTTGGGAGGTGCCCTTGCGAAGGGACTCGGAACCACTATTGGTAAGTGGGGATATGCCTTTATTATTTTTGGGATGCTTGTAAGTATCTTTGGGGTTGCCTTTTCAGCTTCGTTTAACACGCCATCGTTAATTGCTTCAATGGCCAATGAGCACGGGATGTTGCCAAAGTTTATTGGGAAGAAGAATAAGCATGATGCCCCATGGGTCGGAATTTTATTAACATCCATCCTTTCTGCTTTATTCGCTACCCAGAGTTATCTCTTCTTGGTTAGTTGTACAGTCTTGGCCTCATTCATTCAATATGTTCCCTCGATTCTTGCCGTCATTAAATTTGAACATAGTAACGAATATCCAACACACGGTTTCAAATTACCCGGGAAATATCTTATCCCCAGCTTTGCATTATTAGTTTCTTGTTATATGGTTACCAATTTTACGGCTAAGACCCTGCTTGTCGGAACTGTCATCGCCATTCTTGCCGCGGCGGCATACTTCTTTATCAAGAAAGATCGTAGTTATGAAGAAAAGCATATGAAATGGCTTGAGGATTTAAGAAATCGGGATAAGAAAGAAGAGCAACTTAATAAGTCATCGGTCCAGAGAAATTAACTATTTAAAAATATGGGAGGCTGAGAGAAAATAAAAGTTTTCTCTCAGCCTCCTAGGTATTAATTATCAATTTCTGGTGCCTGATCTAATTCTGCTTGCAGCATCCAGATTTTCTTTTCAATTGCCGTCTTAAAACTAATGAAGATATCTTGGGTCGAATAATCTTTTTCAATATCAGTCACTTCAATCCCATGCTGATAAAGGTCCTCAAGATAACGATAACCGGCGACTAAAAGTGCAAGTCGTTCTGGCGTTGTTTTATCAAAGTTTCCTGGCCAGTCTTTAATTTTCGTATGGGTTGCGATTTCTTTAAGGGTCGAATAAGGTTCACCGTCGAGAGTTAATAATCGTTCAGATATTACATCAAGTTGATCGTTGATTTCATCCATAAATTGATCCATTAATGGGTGAAGCTTTAGAAAGTTAGTGCCACGCATATACCAGTGAGTTTGATGAATTATCATTGTCATTTGACTCAGATCAGCAACTAATTGATTAAGTGTTTCTTTGGTTTCTTGATATTTCATGATAAGACTCCTTTTCTATGTGATAGGTGTATCATATCAAATCGCGGAATGCGCTTACATAGATTTGATCAAAACATTACGAAAACTTACGAAATAGAAAAACGACACTGAAGGAGATGAAATCTAATTCAGTGTCGTTAATTTTACCGTCGATTTAGACGGAAACGAATCATTTTATCGGATTCAGTACATAAGAAGATTAAGCAAGAGAAGACAATTACTGCTAGCCATTCCAGTAAACTTATTCCGGTCACGTGGAAGGCAGCCTGCATAAATGGAACGTAGGTGAAGATCAATTGGAAAAGAATCATCAATCCAATAACGCCCCAGGCTTTCTTGCCAATATTTCCAACTTCTTTTAGTCCATATCGTTCAGTTCGAATGCTGAAGAAGTAGAAGGCCTTACTAATAACAATGGTATTAACCATCATTGTTGTAGCATTGACAACATCTGCTCCAGCACTGATGAACCATTCGTAACCAATTAAGGCGAACAGCGCCATTAAGGCTGAGACATAACCCATCTGGATTAAATCATGCCGATTCATTAAACGTTGGGTCACTGGACGAGGATTGCGATCCATGATGCCCTTTTCTGCTTTTTCAAAGACGAACGCAAACTGGATAGTGATTGCGGCGATTAAGTTAATCCACAATAACTGCGCCGGTTGGAGGGGAACTTGCTGACCAGTAAGAATGGAGAAGGCAACCACCAATCCTTCAGCAAAGGAGGTTGGTAATAAGAATAAGATGCTCTTTTTGATATTGTCGTAAATTCGCCGACCTTCTTTGATAACAGCCGCCATTACCGCAAAGTTATCATTTCCTAAGATCATGTCAGCAGCATCTTTAGCGACGTCCGTTCCCTTGATCCCCATTGAAATCCCAATATCGGCTTTCTTTAAGGCGGGGGCATCGTTAACTCCATCCCCAACCATCGCGGTGATCTTTTGCCGGTTTTGGAGCGCTTCAATAATTTCAAGCTTGTTTTGTGGAGTTGTCCGCGCAAAGACTTGGTTGTTTAAAGCAGCCTCTTCTCGTTCACTGGCAGAAAGTTTATCCCATTCTGCACCTGTGATTGCGTTGATTGGACCGGTTGATAAGCCTAGTTGTTTACCGATTGCACGGGCAGTTTGCGGGTCATCCCCTGTTATCATCTTAACGGAAACACCAGCACGGTTCATTTGCTTTAATGCAACGATCACTTCTTCACGCGGGGCGTCTTGAAGAGCAGCTAAGCCAAGTAAGTGAATTCCTTTGTAGAGGTGGTCATGTTCGACTTCCATTAGGTTTTCGCCATTAACTGGTTGGTAACCGACAGCAATAACTCGTTTTCCGGCTTTGGACCAGTCATCTACCCGTTGTTGCCACTTAGCAGTATCAAATTGTGGATCTTCCTTTGTGGCCATTTCAAAGAGCTTATCTGGCGATCCCTTAACAAAGATAACTTGCTGCTTATCTTCCGGATCACGAGTTAATTCAGCGATATAACGGTAATCAGAATCAAATGGAAGGAGGTCAACTGTTTTATATGGCGATTGATATTTAGCCCCAAACGCTTTGTGGTAAAGAGTTAAGAAAGCTCCATCAGTTGGTTCACCATTAATATGCCAGGTGCCGTTTTCATCAGTTAAAACCGTATCATTTGCTTGGTATCCAGCTTCTAAGAAAAGTTTGAGCTGATCTGTCAGTTGAGCTGGTTTACCATCTAAGAGAATCTCACCATTAGGAGCATAACCAGTTCCGGTAACCGTGTAGTGTTTATCGCCGACCCATAACTCAATGGCGGTCATTTCGTTTTTGGTAAGAGTTCCTGTTTTATCAGTAGCAATAACATCGACCGAGCCTAATGTTTCAACAGCAGGCATTGATTTGATAATCGTCTGATGCTCTTTTGCCATTTTGCTAATACCAAAGGCTAAGATAACAGAGGTGATTGCAGGCAAACCTTCTGGGATCGCACCAACCAACATTGCCACGACTGCGAGCGCAAGGGCAGGCAAGGAGTAAATTTCGAGGAAGAAGCCGACAATGAAAACAATCACTGAAGCAGTAATCGTAATATAAGAAACGACCTTTCCAACATGGTCAATTTCTTTAGTTAATGGGGTCTTCTTTGGCTTGATTTGCGCAACTTCTTGGGAAATCTTACCAATTTCGGTTTGTTCACCAGTTGCGACTACAACTCCTAGGCCACTTCCGCTTGTAACTGAAGTGGAAGCATATGCCATATCAACACGATCAGCGAGAGGAACGTCTTGGTCGGTAATTGCTTCATCAGTTTTGATAACTGAATTGGTTTCACCGGTTAAAGCCGATTCCTCAATTCGCAAGTTATCAGCTGAGACGATCCGTAAGTCAGCTGGTACATTATCACCGGCTTCGAGGAAAACAACATCCCCACGGACAAGATCCGCGGCATCAATATCTTGTCGTTTCCCATCACGGTAGACGGTGGCATGTTGCGCCATCATCTCTTTAATTTTGGCGAGGGCATTCGCTGCGCTTGATTCTTGGAAATAACCAATGAGCGCGTTTAGAATGACAACCGCACCGATAACAATCGCATCAGTATAGTGACCGATTAAAATGGTCAATAAAGTAGCGGCTAATAAGATGTAAATAACAATATTGTTAAACTGGCGTAAGAAGAGTTTCCACTTTGGCGTTGGTTTTACTTCAATGATATTACGTCCTTCATCAGCAAGCCGTTTTTCGACAGCTTGGGTTGATAAACCGTGAGTAAAATCAGTTAATTGGTATTCTTTCTTTATTTCGTCAGTTGTTAGTTGATAATTTTCTTTCATTTTTCCCCTTAAATATATAAATTGAGTAAAGTAACTAATGCTTAAAGGTCCCACACCTTAAGCGAACAACATCAGTGAAGCCGTATTAAGTTTTTGCTTTAATCATTCCTTCGTATTTATCGTATAAATATCGTACCATATTCATTTAATATTTTAGTTCTAGTTAAGATATTTTTAAAATATGATTCATGAATTATTAATAAAAAGACCGAGAAACGGCACTATGTCCCGTCAAGTATACAGATCAAATAGATAAAAATTTTAGGCGGCTT
>BLMQ01000039.1:0-43836 GCA_011958095.1 Lactobacillaceae bacterium
AGCCGCCTAAAATTTTTATCTATTTGATCTGTATACTTGACGGGACATAGTGCCCAATTTCGAATGATGGAGATCTTTTTTGAATTGTCAAAAAGATGAGTGGAAATTAACATCTTTGTGGCAATGAGATATCTTAGAAATGAAAAAAGGCTGTTGAAAAATTTCAACAGCCGCATAAAAAAATGCGCCCCCCGAGAGTCGAACTCGGATCTCGAGAACCGGAATCTCACGTGCGATCCATTACACTAAGGGCGCGTCAACAAATATTATATTATCTTAAACAAAAAGGAATTGCAAGCATTATTTGAAAATTTTAATTAAAATAACGCTTACATCAGAAAAATGTTGTGATTGAATAGACAATTTTTTTGAAGATGGTATCATAAGTATCGTAGGAGTTGTATTATTGCTTAGACCTTACCACTGCGTCACTTACAATGGTTGAGAGTTGCGATGCTGATGTAATGTGATAAACTAAGCAAGTACACTAATTATGTTTTTTCCTAAAGGAGGAATTTGCAGTATGACTGTAAAAATTGGTATTAACGGTTTTGGCCGTATTGGTCGTTTAGCATTTCGTCGGATTCACGAACTTAACACAAATGATATTGAAGTTGTTGCAATCAACGATTTGACTACTCCTTCTATGTTGGCTTACTTACTTAAGTATGACTCAACTCATGGTAAGTTCCCAGGTGAAGTTACATCTACTGATACTGGTATTGTTGTTGATGGCAAGGAATACCCTGTATACGCTGAACGCGATGCTCGTAACATTCCTTGGGTAAAGAACGATGGTGTTGACTTTGTTCTTGAATGTACTGGTTTCTACACTTCTGCTGAAAAGTCACAAGCACACATTGACGCTGGTGCAAAGCGTGTATTGATTTCAGCACCTGCTGGTAACATCCCAACTGTTGTTCCTGGTGTTAACCTTGATACTTTGACTAAGGATGACATTATCGTATCAGCTGGTTCATGTACTACTAGCTGCTTGGCACCAATGGCTAAGGTCTTAAATGACGAATTTGGTGTTAAGGTTGGTACTATGACTACTATCCACGCATTTACTTCTACTCAAGCTATCCTTGATGGCCCTCGTGGTAAGAAGATGCGTAACAACCGTACTGCAAGTGTAAACACTATTCCTCACTCAAGTGGTGCTGCTAAGGCTATTGGTTTAGTTATTCCTGAATTAAACGGTAAGCTTTCAGGTCACGCACAACGTGTTGGTGTTGTTGATGGTTCATTAACTGAACTTGTTTCAATTTTAGACAAGAAGGTTACTGTTGACCAAATCAACGATGCTATGAAGAAGGCTACTAACCCAGCATTCGGTTACACTGAAGATGAAATTGTTTCAACTGATATTATCGGTTCAACATACGGTTCAGTATTCGATCCTTCCCAAACTGAAATTATGGAAGGTGACGATGGTTCACAATTAGTTAAGACTGTTGCTTGGTACGACAACGAATACGGTTTCACTAGCAACATGATCCGGACTTTACTTCACTTTGCTACTCTTTAATTTGAAGTAAAATTAAACTAATTTGATTAAGGTGGGAGGAGGACTACTCCGCCTGCCTTTTTTTATCAGGAGAAGAGGAGACATAATACAATGGCTAAATTAACTGTTGAAGACCTTCCTTTAGAAGGCAAGAAAGTATTAATGCGTGTTGACTTTAATGTTCCAATTAAAGACGGCGTTGTTGGTGACGACAATCGAATTGTTGCAGCTTTACCAACAATTAAATATGTTATTGACCATGGTGGTCGGGCAATCTTATTCTCACACCTTGGCCGAATTAAAAAAGAAGAAGATAAGCCTGGACTTTCACTTCGTCCAGTTGCAGAACGTCTTTCTAACTTACTAAACAAGCCAGTAACATTTGTTCCAGTTACTGAAGGTAAGCAATTAGAAGATGCTATCGATAACATGAAGAATGGTGATGTTTTACTTGTTCAAAACACCCGTTACGAAGATGTTAAGGATGGCGAATATGTAAAGCGTGAATCTGGTAATGATCCTGAATTAGGTAAGTACTGGGCTTCTCTTGGTGATGTATTTGTAAATGATGCTTTTGGTACAGCTCACCGTAAGCATGCTTCTAATGTTGGGATTGCTACTAACATGCCAGGCAAAGCAGCAGCTGGTTACTTGATGGAAAAGGAAATCAAGTTCTTAGGTGACGCAGTAGATAATCCGGAACGTCCATTTGTTGCCATCCTTGGTGGTGCGAAGGTTTCTGATAAGATTGGTGTTATTGATAACCTTCTTGACAAAGCAGACAAGATTATTATCGGTGGTGGAATGGCTTATACATTCTACGCTGCTAAGGGAATCAAAGTTGGTAACTCACTTGTTGAAAAAGACAAGATTGACGTTGCTAAGCAAATCTTAGATAAAGCTGGCGACAAGCTTGTATTGCCAATTGATAATGTAGTAGCTGATAAGTTCAACAATGATGCTGATACAAAGGTTGTTGAAGGTGATATTGACGACGGTTGGATGGCTCTTGATATCGGTCCTAAGTCTGTTGAAGAGTTCAAGAACGTATTAAAAGATGCTAAGACTGTTGTTTGGAATGGACCAATGGGTGTATTTGAAATGCCAAACTTTGCTAAGGGTACGCTTGAAATTGGTAAATTCCTTGGTACATTAACAGATGCTACAACAATTGTTGGTGGTGGAGACTCAACTGCTGCTGTTAAGGAATTGGGTGTTGCTGATAAGCTTACTCACATTTCAACTGGTGGTGGTGCATCATTAACTTACCTTGAAGGTAACGAATTGCCTGGAATTGCCGCAATTTCTGACAAATAATTAATGTTTAACTACTATTTATAATTCTTATATAAGGGGCTGAGAAAACTTTTGCTTTTCTCAGCCTCTTACCGTATCTTGGTATTAACAATAAAATAGTAGATAGGAGGGTCAAATAATGAGAGTACCGATCATTGCTGGTAATTGGAAAATGCATAAGGATGTACAAGAAGCTGTCTCTTTTATCGAAAAAATAAAAAATCAGCTTCCACCTGCCGACCAACTTGAAACAGCAATTGCTGCTCCTACTCTTTGTTTAGTACCAATGGTTAAAGCGGCTGAAGAATCCCCGTTAAAAATAATGGCAGAAAACTGCTACTATAAGAATGAGGGAGCCTATACTGGTGAAACAAGTCCATATGCTTTATACCAAGCAGGAATCCATCATGTGATTTTAGGTCATTCTGAACGCCGAACTTACTTTAATGAAACTGATGAATTAATTAATAAAAAAGTGAAGGCAGCATTAGTAAATGGGTTATGTCCGATTGTTTGTTGTGATGATACCATGCGTCGACGAGTTGCTGGAAAGAAAGTTCATTGGGTGGTGAGCCGAATTCTCGCTGACCTTCATGGATTGACCAATGACGAAATTTGTCATGTTACGGTTGCTTATGAACCAAGTTGGGCGATTGGAACAGGCGAGAGTGCTGATCCAGAACAAGCGGCGGAAGGTTGTTACCTTATTCGCCAGACGATTAGTGATATGTATGGTGATGAAGTTGCAAATAACGTTCGAATTCTCTATGGAGGAAGTGTGACAACTTCTAATATCAATGCACTAATGGCAAAAAATGATATTGATGGTGTTTTAGTCGGAGCGGCGAGCTTAAATCCAGAAACATTTTTACAATTAGTTCACCATTAGGCGGTTAAATGCTTGTTTTTAATTGTGTAAAATAATACAATGTTAAGTGGAATTGCTTTCCAAATAAATGACAGAGGAGAGATTCATCAAATGTCACTCATTACAGATATTTATGCACGTGAAGTCCTTGATTCACGTGGTAACCCAACAGTTGAAGCAGAAGTTTATACAGAAGCCGGTGGTGTAGGCCGCGGTATCGTTCCTTCAGGTGCTTCAACTGGTGAACACGAAGCTGTTGAATTACGTGACGGCGACAAGAACCGTTTTGGCGGCAAGGGTGTTTTAAAGGCTGTTTCAAACGTAAACAACATTATTGCTAAGGAAATCGTAGGGATGGAAGTTACTGACCAAATCGCTATCGATAAGGCAATGATTAAGTTAGACGGTACTCCAAACAAGGGTAAGTTAGGTGCTAACGCTATTTTAGCTGTTTCATTGGCTGCTGCTCGGGCTGCTGCTGACGAATTACAAGTACCTCTTTACAACTACCTTGGTGGTTTCAACGCTCATGTATTGCCAACACCAATGATGAACGTTATTAACGGTGGTGCTCACTCAGATAACAAGGTTGACTTCCAAGAATTCATGATTATGCCAGTTGGTGCACCAACTGTACGTGAAGCTATTCGTTGGGGTTCAGAAACCTTCCACGCCTTGAAGAAGGAATTGGAAGCTGCTGGTAAAGTAACCTCTGTTGGTGACGAAGGTGGATTTGCTCCTGACTTTGCTAACAACGAAGAACCATTCGAATACTTAATCAAGGCTATTGAAGATGCTGGTTACAAGCCAGGTAAGGACATTGCCATTGCCTTTGACGTTGCTGCTTCAGAATTATGGAACGACGAAGACAAGAAGTACAAGCTTCGTTGGTCGACTGGTGAAGAATACACCACTGAAGAATGGATTAACTACTTATCCAGTATTATTGAAAAGTACCCAGTAGTATCCGTTGAAGACCCAATTGACGAAAACAACTGGGATGACTGGGTAACTATTACTGATAAGTTAGGCAAGAAGGTTCAACTTGTTGGTGATGACTTCTTTGTAACTAATACTGATTACTTGAAGAAGGGTATCCAAATGGGTGCTGCTAACTCAATCTTAATCAAGCTTAACCAAATTGGTACTTTAACTGAAACTGTTGAAGCTATCGAAATGGCTAAGGAAGCTGGTTACACTGCCATCGTTTCACACCGTTCTGGTGAAACTGAAGACACTACTATCGCTGACTTGGTTGTTGCTACAAACGCTGGACAAATCAAGACTGGTTCTATGAGCCGGACTGACCGTCTTGCTAAGTACAACCAATTAATGCGGATTGAAGATCAACTTGGTGATGTTGCTCAATACAAGGGCATTCACTCATTCTACAACTTGAGTCAACAAGCTCGTCAAGACATCGAAAATCGTTAATTTTAAGCATTAGTTAAAAAAGCGAAAAAGAGGCTGGGAAATAATCCAACCTCTTTTTTATTTTAAAGTGTAAATTGCCAAAACGCAGAATCCCTGTCTATCCTTACGGGAATAGGACTAAAAACTTGCAAGCGAGCTTAGTCCCATTCCCTTTTTAGTTACAAATTATTTAATTAAGCTTAAAAACGATTACATCATTTATATTAAAAAACAATGAGAAAGAAGCGTTGGAATTTAGTATGAAATATAATATAATCTTTAAGAGTTAAATACAATGAAAGGATACTGATACAAATGAAAAAATCGGCACCAGAACTTAATCGTTCGATGACTGCTGGTCAGATGGAAATGATTTCCCTTGGTGGAGCGATTGGTGTTGGACTGTTTATGGGATCAACATCTACAATCAAGTGGACAGGGCCATCTGTTATCCTCGCATATGCGTTTGTCGGCTTAATTCTATATATTGTTATGAGAGCATTAGGAGAGATGATCTACATTAATCCTGGAACAGGTTCTTTTGCGGATTATGCAACTGAATATGTTCATCCTGTAGCTGGATACCTCGCTAAATGGGCTAACGTATTTGAGTATATTGTTGTCGGAATGTCCGAAGTAGTAGCGGCAACTGAATATCTTAAATATTGGTGGCCTCACCTTCATACTTGGGTAGCCGGAGTTGTTATTATTATTTTCCTGGTCCTCGCTAATTTAGCAAGTGCAAAGGCGTATGGATCCCTTGAATTTTGGTTTGCGATGATCAAAGTTATTACTATTATCTTTATGATCTTACTTGGATTTATGATTATCTTCTTTGGATTTGGTAATGGCGGTCATCCAACTGGTTTCAGCAATCTTTGGTCTCATGGTGGATTCTTCACTGGTGGCTGGAGTGGTTTCTTCTTCTCAATGTCAATTATCGTTGGATCTTATGAGGGAATTGAATTGCTAGGAATTTCTGCCGGTGAAGTAGCAAATCCGCAAAAAGCAATTGTTAAATCTGTTAAGTCTGTTTTATTCCGGATTTTGATTTTCTATGTTGGCGCAATTTTTGTAATTGTAACAATTTATCCTTGGAATGAATTAAGCAGTGTTGGGTCACCATTTGTATCTACTTTTGCTAAGGTCGGAATTACAGCTGCAGCCTCAATCATTAACTTTGTGGTTTTAACCGCTGCATTATCAGGTGCTAATTCAGGTATTTATAGTTCAAGTCGGATGCTGTTTAAGTTATCTCATGAAGGGGATGCTCCTAAGATTTTTGGTCGTCTTTCAAAACGGATCGTTCCCGATGCTGCTATCCTTGGTATTTCCGGTGGTATTTTGATTGGCTTTATTATTGATATGATTTCGGCAACTTATAACCACTCAACTGCTGATATGTTCGTGGTTGTCTTCAGTTCTTCTGTTTTACCTGGAATGATTCCATGGTTTGTAATTTTACTAGCAGAATTACGGTTCCGTCGTAATAATAAAGACTTAATGGCTGATCACCCATTTAAATTACCACTATATCCATTTTCGAATTACTTTGCATTTCTCATGTTGATTGTGATTGTCATCTTTATGTTTATTAATCCTGACACACGGGTTTCGGTTATTGTTGGTGCTGCAGTGTTGATTCTAGCAGTCGCAGTATACCTTGTTCGGCATGGTTTTAAAAACGAGAAAGCATAAGATAAATAAGAAGCTAGGAAAAATCCCTGGCTTCTATTTTATTTTAAAATTAATTTCGTCTCACTAAGCTCATGTAGTACAATGGCATGTAGACTTTTAATAAATTGGAGAAGAACAATGGAGAGTAGAAAAGAGGTATTTCATCGCTATAATCAGTTCAATCAACTAATTCGGGCGATCATTATTGGAATATTGACTGGTTTAGTAGTTAGTGTATTTAGGCTTATAATTCAACACTTTTTGCAATTAGTAACAGCAAGTTTTGCATATTTTCATTCTCATCCATTATGGCTAATACCATGGACGATTGGATCAATTATTTTAGCATTATTGTTAGGATGGTTAGCTCAATCCTATCCTGATATAAAAGGTTCAGGGATTCCACAGGTTGAAGGACAATTGACTAATCAGTTTGATGAAAAATGGTGGCCAGTGTTATGGCGGAAATTTCTTGGTGGGATTTTCGCCATTGGATCCGGATTATACCTCGGACGTGAAGGACCATCAATTCAACTTGGGGCAACCATTGGGCAAGGAGTAGAGGAAAAAGCCAAAGCAGGACAACTTAATCGTCAAATAGGGATTGCAAGTGGGGCCGCGGCAGGGCTATCTGCAGCCTTCAATGCGCCAATCGCTGCGACTATCTTTATTTTGGAAGAAGTGTATCATAATTTTTCACCGGTAATTTGGTTGGCAACATTTGTGAGTTCGCTTTGTTCAAATATGGTTTCAATGCAGTTCTTTGGCTTACGGCCAGTTTTGAATGTTCCCTATAATCATATGCTTCCTAATAATCTTTATTGGCACTTGATCGCACTTGGTATTTTATTAGGTATTTTAGGGCGCCTTTACCAAGTTGTTATTTTGCATTTGAATGGTTGGATGGCACGAATTCCTAAACTATCCCCGATTGCCTACCCAATTATTCCGTTTTTGCTGGTTATTCCTATTGCCTGGTATTTTCCAATCACACTGGGCGGAGGAAATGAATTAATTATTATTTTGCGCTCCTTACCATTTTCTTTAGCACTTTTTGTGGGGCTTTTTATCCTTCGCTTTGTGTTTTCAATGATTAGTTATGGTTCGCAATTACCAGGTGGGATATTCTTGCCAATTTTAACTCTTGGTGCTATTTTAGGCGCGGTTTATTGTGCGTTAATGGTTCGCTTGGGACTAATGCCAGTTCGATATTTGCCGAATTTTATTATCTATGGAATGGCAGGCTACTTTGCATGTATTAGCAAGGCACCGTTTACTGCTATTTTATTAATTACTGAAATGGTTGGCTCACTTGCGCATTTAATGCCATTAGCCTTAGTAGCCGTGGTAGCCTATCTCGTTGTAGATGCGTTACATGGTGAACCAGTATATACAGCGATGTTTAATGCTTTTATTGGCAACAATCCGCAACCAGCACGCCATAAAGAGGATGTTACGATGTCGATTACCATTTATGCTGGAGCACGGTTGGATGGTTGTAAAATAAAAGATTTTCCATGGCCAACTGATTGTATTGTGATGGTTATTTATCGGGGAGAAGAAAAAATTATTCCGAATGGCCAAACAAAGCTGCAAGCGGGCGATACATTAATTTTACGTGCTAATTCAGCGACTACCAGACAAGCTTACCATGAGATAAGTAGAGCCGCGCATTATGCACAAGGATAGCAATAGAACACTAAATATGATATGATAATTAGGATAAAAGCGTGAAAGTATTAGGAGGAAAAATCCTTGTATAACACATTAATGACTTTATTCTTAATTGATTGCGTTGTATTAATTGCGTGTGTAATGATGCAACCAGCGAAAAACGATAATGATGCAATGTCAGCTTTGACAGGTGGTGCGGGTGACTTATTCTCACGTCGTAAAGCGCGGGGATTTGAAGCTGTTATGCAGATTGTTACAACAATTTGTGGAGCACTCTTCTTTATTCTGGCATTAGCGATGATTTACGTTTCGTCACATTAAATTTAAAGTGCCTCCTGAAATTATTGTGATTCCAGGAGGCTTTTTTGACGCTACGGTTGGAGTGTAGGGGATGGTGTAGTGATAACGTATACTGGTGAGTCTTTTTTCTTTCCCTATAGTGGACGTCGTGGAGTTATTTTGCTTCATGCATATACAGGAAATACGAATGATGTTCGAATGTTAGGACGTCAACTCAATTGGCAAGGATATACAGTTTTCGCACCGCTTTTGAGTGGGCATGGTGGTGATCCACGAAAGGTACTAGAAAGCAATGGTCCAGATGATTGGTGGGATGATACTCGGATGGCAATCTTTCGTTTACGCGATGCTGGAATTGATCAAATTGCAATTTTTGGTTTATCGCTCGGTGGTTTACTTGCCACCAGGGCTCTTGAGAATGATCCGCAATTATTAGGTGGTGGTGTTTTTGCATCCCCAATTACCACCTGGGGACAATCGAATGTTCCAGAATACTTTCCTAAAATTGCGGCAAAGTATTATCGTCAGCAAAAAATCAATCCATTAATTACTAAGGAAAAGGTTGCTAAATTGACTGAACGACTCCCTAAACAACTAGCACAAATTCAAACAATGGCGCATCAAATTTGTGACCAATTAGATCAGATTCATCAACCTTTCTTTATTGCACAGGGAGGCGCGGATGAAATGATTGATCCAGTGTCTGGCCTGCAATTAAAAGCAAGATTACAAGCAAATGGGGTTGCAGTTGATTATCATTACTACCCAACCGCTACTCACTTATTAACAGTTAATACCGCTCATCGTCAATTATTTGCCGATGTAGAAAAATATTTACAAAATTTATTCGAGGTGTCTTCTAATGACAACAAATAATTTAAAAGAAAAAATATTAACACATTTAACAGATAATGCAGGTGTGAGTTACTCAGCAGAAAAACTTGCTCATCAATTAGGGATGGATGATGCTGAGCAGTTTACACCGATCGTTCAATCTCTTGCTCAATTGGAAAGAGAGAAAAAGGTTCAAGTAACTGATCGTGGTGAATTCGAAGCAGTTATTAAACAGCAACCACTTATTGGAACTTTCCATGGTAATGATAAGGGATTTGGTTTTGTAGACTATGACCCGGATCTTCCAGACATGTATATTAATCCTGATCACACTTTGCATGCATTAAATGGGGACCAGGTAGAAGTTAAAGTATTACGTCCAGCAAAAGCAGGTAGTGATCAGGGTCCAGAAGGTCAAGTAACCCGGATTGTTGAACATAAATATGAAAATGTAGTTGGTGAATTTAAGCAAGCGACTATCGGCGATGATTACATTGGTGAAATTTTGCTTAAAGATAAGAAATTATCGCAGTATCATTTCTATGTAACGGACAAGGGATTAAAACCACTTGACGGCCAAGTAGTAACAGCTACTGTTGAGACTTATCCTAGTGATGAGGCACCGGAAGTAATGACGGGTGCCGTTACTGAAGTGATTGGTGATAAGGATGAGCCGGGTATTGATATTATGTCAGTAATCTATGCTCACGATGTCCCTCATGAATTCCCTAAAGAAGTGATGGAACAAGCTAATAAGATTCCGCTTCATGTTCTCCCAGAAGAAAAAAAGGGTCGGGTGGATATTACTGACCAACCACTTGTTACCATTGATGCAATTGAATCAAAAGACTTGGATGATGCGGTGGTAGCTTGGAAGATGGATAATGGGCACTACCACCTTGGGGTTCATATTGCTGATGTTACTCACTATGTAAAGCCAGGTACACCGCTTGATCAAGAAGCATTTAAGCGTGGTACATCTGTTTATCTAACTGATCGGGTAGTTCCAATGCTTCCTAAGCGGCTTTCTAATGGAATTTGCTCTTTAAATCCTAATGAAGAACGTCTTGCTATGAGTTGTGAAATGGAAATTGATGAGCAAGGAAAGATCGTTAATCACCGAATCTTCCAAAGTGTTATGAAATCACATGCCCGAATGACTTATAAAGCAGTTAATAAGATTCTGGAGTCGCATGATGCTAAAACGATGAAACAATATGAAGACCTCGTTCCAATGTTTGAAACAATGGGCGAGATTCACAAATTATTGCTTAAAAATCGGAAAAAACGTGGTGCTATTGACTTTGAAGCTCCTGAAGCAAAGATTATTGTGGATGAAAAGGGGCACCCAACTGATATTCAACTACGGAATCGGGGACTTTCTGAACGGATGATTGAATCCTTTATGTTAGCCGCTAATGAAACAGTTGCTGAACACTACTTTAAAGAACGTGTTCCATTCCTTTATCGGATCCATGAGACACCAGATAGTGACCGGATTAAGTCGTTTGTGGACTTTTTGGCTGTGTTTGGAATTGATGTTCATGGTGATATTAAGAATGTTAAACCAGGGATGCTTCAAAAAGTATTAAAAGATGTGGCTGGTACTCCTGAAGAGCAAATGGTCCAAGTGATGATGTTACGTAGTATGCAACAAGCTAAATACTCGGATGAAGAGCTAGGTCACTTTGGCTTGGGCGCTAAATACTACACTCACTTTACTTCACCAATTCGGCGATACCCTGATGATACAGTTCACCGCTTGATTAAGTGGTACGAAGAACATGGTAAAAACGAACCAGCTAAGGATCATTGGCGTGACAAGCTTCCTGAAATTGCTGAACATACTTCCGTTACCGAACGACGGGGAATTGATACAGAACGTGATGTTGACAGTATGAAGAAAGCCGAATACATGGAAGATCATGTTGGTGAAACCTTTGATGCCGTCGTAAGTTCAGTAATGAAGTTTGGTTTGTTCGTCGAATTGCCAAATACAGTTGAAGGGTTAGTTCATATTAGCGTCATGAAGGATGATTATTATGAATATTCAGAGAAACACATGGCTCTAATCGGACGAAACTCTCATCGAATTTTCCAAATGGGGCAACCAATTAAGGTTAAGTTAGTTCGAGCAGATAAAGATCTTCGTGAAGTTGACTTTGAAATTGTTAACCCTGAAGAGGCACCAAAGACAAAGATTCGGGTTCCACGTAATGATGAATATCGGGGTCGTGGTCGTGGCCGCAAGGGACGTACCAATAATAATTCTCGTCATGAGAATAATAATGGTAACCATTACCGTAATACTCAAGGAAAATGGCGTCGAACTCACCAAGAAAATGGCCGTCAAAATAATCGTCAAATAAATCGGGGACAAACTCGTCACCACAATAATTCACGTGATCATGAAGGCGTTCATCGCCACCATTAAGAGCGGGGAGGGATATTATGGCAAAAAAATCCCATCAAGAAAATAATGACAATTTAATTGCACAAAATAAAAAGGCACGTCATGATTATTTTGTAACGGATACTGTTGAAGCAGGATTAGTTTTAACAGGAACTGAGATAAAATCTGTTCGTGCTCACCGGGTGAATTTAAAAGATGGATTTGCCCAAGTTCGTAACGGTGAAGCTTGGTTAATGAATGTGCATATTAGTGAATATGATAATGGAACTTACTTCAATCAAGATCCGTTAAGAAATCGTAAGTTGTTATTGCACAAAAAGGAAATCAATAAGCTTGTGGGAGCCTTACAGGATAAGGGAGTTACACTTATTCCTTTAAAAATGTATATTAAACACGGCTATGCAAAAGTTTTATTAGGATTAGCCAAAGGTAAACACCAGTACGATAAACGTGAAGCAATTAAGCGTCGTGAACAAAACCGTGAAATTGAACGAGTTATGAAACATTATTAAAACGAAAAGCCTAGGTGAAAATCACAAATTTTCACCTAGGCTTTTCACTTTAAAATCTATTTGTTTCTACGTTCTTTACAGTTTAAGTTTAACTGATTGCTAATTGAAAAAGACATGCTGGTATTAAGATTAGGAGAACGCTTCATTAATCGTGCTAATAATGGTTCTTGTTCGCTTCGTCGAGCCCAATGGTTGAGAATACTAGCAATTAGAATTGCTAGAGGTTCATCTTCTTTTTTATTTATTTTTAATTCATGACAATATCCACTTGATAGTTTAACAGGTTGGATTGAAAAAACTAAGTGACTACCGGAAAAAACACGGTAACGGCTTGTTAATGGTGAACCAACAACGATCCAGTTAATACCACGTATATAAATAACCTGTTGAACAAATCCAAGACCTTTCCCAATTGTTCCAACGCGTTGCCGATTAACATATAATGCGAATTTGGGTAACAGTCCAAGAGTTAATTGCTTTACTTCAGCTAATAAGGCTCCATCAATTGCATACAATGATAGGGCATCGTACCTCATTCCCCACTTACCGACAAGAAGATAGCACGATTTACCATTCTTATCGCGAATGACGGTCGTTCCATGTAAATCACTTGAACGATCGCGAATATATAATTGTCGCACTTTGCCACCACCATTCTTTGATAATCTACCTCTTATTTTACCAGCTTCTTAGCAAATTTGGTGAAGAAACTTCTAAGTTAAAAAACGCTTCCAATTTATCCCAGGATGATGTTTAATTATGCTAAAATAATAGGCGAGGTGCTAATAATCGTGAAACAATTAATTCATAACGACTGGTGGGAAGTTTTAAAGCCCCAGTTTGAAAGTGCGTATTATGCGCAATTGCATAATTTCCTAAAAGAAGAATATACCCATCAAACGATCTATCCAGAAATGCATCATATTTTTGAAGCATTTGAATGGACTCCTTTTAGTAAGGTTAAGGTTGTTATCCTTGGTCAAGATCCTTATCATGGACCAGACCAAGCTCATGGGTGTAGTTTTTCAGTACTGCCTGGAGTACCGGTCCCGCCTTCATTACAGAATATTTACAAAGAATTGCAAAGTGATTTAGGTTGTACACCGGTAAATCACGGCTATTTAAAGAAGTGGGCTGATCAAGGCGTCCTATTATTAAATTCGGTTTTGACAGTGCGAGCAGGGCAAGCATATTCTCACCGTGGACATGGCTGGGAACAATTAACAGATGCAGCGATTCATGCTTTATCTGAACGTCCTAAACCAGTTGTGTTCATCTTGTGGGGACGAGCTGCCCGAAATAAGAAACAGTTAATTAATACGAAGACAAATATCGTTCTTGAATCAGCTCACCCGAGTCCATTATCTGCTAATCGTGGATTCTTTGGGTCTCGACCATTTTCTAAAACAAACGAAGCACTTCAGGCAATGGGAGAACAGCCAATTGATTGGCAACTGCCTGCCAAACCAAATTATCGTTAAAGATGTGATTGTTAGTCACAACTTTAAAATGTTTAGTGACCATAAGGAGGTACTTGCATTATGGAATTATTTGATGAGATTGCTGCAAAGATTAAGGGACAAAACAAGACAATTGTTTTCCCTGAAGGTGAAGATAAGCGGATTTTAGGAGCTGCTATCCGCTTAAAGAAAGATAATTTAGTAGAGCCAATTTTACTTGGTGATGAAGAAGCGATTAAAGAAGTTGCAAGTAAAAACGGTTTTGATCTTGCTGGCCTTCAAATTATCGATCCAGCAACTTATCCAGAAGACGATAAGCAAGCAATGTTTGACTCATTAATGGAACGGCGTAAAGGGAAGAATACTCCTGAAGAAATTCAAAAGATGCTTGAAGATGTGAGCTACTTTGGAACGATGCTTGTTTACATGGGAAAGGCTGATGGAATGGTTTCTGGTGCTGTTCATTCAACTGGGGCAACTGTTCGGCCTGCATTACAAATCATTAAGACTAAGCCTGGTGCCCATCGAATTAGTGGGGCTTTCCTTATGATTAAAGGCGATCAACGTTATATCTTTGCTGATTGTGCAATTAATATTGAATTGGATGCGCCAACAATGGCTGAAGTGGCAATTCAAAGTGCAGAAACAGCTCGCTTATTTGAAATTGATCCTAAGGTTGCGCTTCTTAGTTTTTCAACTAAGGGTTCTGCTAAGGGCGAAATGGTTACCAAGGTTGCGGATGCTGCTAAGCTAGTTCATGAATTAGATCCTGATTTACCAGCTGATGGTGAACTACAATTTGATGCTGCTGTTGTCCCATCAGTAGGTGAACTTAAAGCCCCTGATTCAAAAGTTGCTGGTCATGCCAATGTCTTTATTTTTCCAAGTCTGGAAGCAGGGAATATTGGCTACAAGATTGCACAACGATTTGGCGGTTTTACAGCAGTTGGTCCTATCCTTCAAGGACTTAACGCACCGATTGCAGACCTTTCACGGGGATGTAGTGAAGATGATGCTTATAAGGTTGCAATGATTACCGCAGCACAAGCATTATAAATATTGATGAAAAGGAAGTGGGACTAAACTCGCTTGCGAGTTTAGTCCCACTTCCTTTGCTTTTTAAACACTAGATGGGTACAATAAGGCTAGTATTTTAAACTTGGAGAGAGTACTATGGATAGCTTAACGTTAACGAATCGTGACGCAACAATTGCCCTTGGAAAGAAAATTGGTCAGCAATTAGTTGCCGGGGATGTGCTAGTCTTAGACGGTGATTTAGGAGCAGGTAAGACTACTTTTACCAAGGGATTGGCTGCAGGGTTAGAAATTCCTGATATCATTAAAAGTCCTACTTTTACAATTATTCATGAATATCAAGATGGCCGTCTCCCCTTATATCATATGGATGCATATCGTTTAGAAAATGGAGGAGCAGAAGACCTCGGACTTGAAGAATATTTTGATGGTGATGGAGTTTCAGTTGTTGAATGGGCTGAATTTGTTGAAGATGAATTGCCAGCTGACTTTTTAGCTATTCACTTCAAGCGAACAGATGATGATAATACTCGTATTCTGGAATTTGAACCCTATGGACAGCATTTTGACCAAATTGTAAAAAGCGTGGTGGAATAATGGCAGATGACATTTCGATAAAGTTAGCAACGAGTGAGGATGCCGCGGCTGTTTTGCAATTTTTGCGGGCAACTGCAAGTGAAAGTGACGCGGTATTAGTTCCGCATCTAAATGAGATTAGTGAAAAGACAGAAGCAAAAAATATCGATTTAATAAATCAATTTGATGATTGTGTCATTTTACTTGCGATGCTCGGCGAAGAGATTGTGGGGATGGTTACTGTAATGGTATTAGATCATCAACCGACAACCGGTGAACTAGGAGTTGTGGTACGGAAAAAGTACTGGCGAAACGGAATCGGTCGCTTATTAGTCGATGAAGCAGAGTATTGGTTTAATACTTATAGTAGTTTAGAAAATTTGGTCCTGACAGTTTTTGAGGATAATATTCCGGCGATTAAGCTTTATCAACAATTACACTTTGTTACAACAGGAAAAACGGTTGAGCAGGGTCGTAATGTCTTGCAAATGCAATACGATAATAAGAAAGAGGAAACAATGGAAAAGTAAGCCATTATTTCCTCTTTCTTTGTACATATGTTTATTTTTTATGTAGTACTTGCATAATGTTTCGCCAAAAAGATCCCTTTGTTTGCTGTTTACTAACGTCTTGCGTTACCTCTATACATCCAAGGTATTTATTTTGATCATCACGTAAGGCGTAAAAAGCAATATTTACAGGTTGACCATGATGCTTGATCATAATGCTAATTGAATCACGGCCTCCGCTATGCATATCATGAAGTACTTGCTTAACATGATTTTGACTATGCCCGGGGTGAACCTCAAGCACATGTTTACCTAGATCTGCATCAGTTCGCTTGAATAAACGATGTCGATTAGCTGATGACCAGCGAATGGTATCATTTTCATCAATGAAATCGAATTCTACGGGGATGGTTTCAAAAATAGTATTAAGTTGTTCAATACTTAGTTTTCCACCTTTAAGATTAATATCTGTCATGGTTCTCTCCTTTAGCCGATTAAATTAATAAAGGGCTGAATTTGTTGCGGGGTAAAATGCTTACTTTGATAAAGCAGAATGTTAGCGCAAGCCTGGGCATCATCAAGAGCATTATGGTGGTGATGAAGGTCAATATTTAACGCGTCACAAACAGTATTAAGTTTATAATTTGTTAGTCCTGGAATCAACTGGCGGCTTGAAGCAACAGTATCGAGTGTCTGGTAGGCGGGGACTTCGATATTGTAATGCTCTAACGTATTTCTTAAAACGCTATTATCAAACCGATTATTATGGGCAATAACCAGTTTATCAGGAGTGTAGAATTGGTTGATATGTTCCCATACTTCTGGAAAATCAGGCGCATTTTGGACGTCACGCTCATGAATACCGTGGATCTGAGTATTACGCCAAAAGAATTTAGTATGAGGATTAATTAGGGTGTAAAATTCGTCGGCAATTTGTCCATTCCGAACGATTGTGAGTGCAAGTGAACATGCACTGTAACGCTTGCCATTAGCAGTCTCAAAGTCCATTGCTATAAAATTCATCATACATCCTCCTTGCAAAAGTCGATAATTTTATTTTACAATCAACTAATCATTTTTCAAAACTTTTACTTTTGAAAAATGATACAATAGCTCTTGAAAGTAAATATAAAAAAGGAAGAAATAGAGAATGGCTAATTTGATGAACGAATTTCCTGATATTGAAATTAAACAAGATGAACCATTAATGAATTACACCTATACTAAAACAGGAGGTCCAGCTGACTGGTTGGCTTTTCCCGAAACGATTGACCAGGTAAAAGAATTGGTTGATTATGTTCGTGAGCATGAAATGGGCTTAACGGTTTTAGGAAACGCCAGTAATTTAATTGTTGGCGATGGCGGTATAGATGATTTAACAATTATTCTTACGCGGCTTAATAAAATTGAAGTTCATGATAATAAGGTAACTGCACAGGCAGGGGCATCTTATATTGCAACAACCGAGGCAGCTCGTGATAGTGAACTTACTGGATTAGAATTTGCTGCTGGTATTCCGGGTAGTATTGGTGGAGCTGTCTTCATGAATGCCGGTGCATATGGTGGTGAGACTAAAAATGTTGTTTCTGAGGCAACCGTAATGCTGCCCGATGGAACAATTAAACACCTTACTAATGAAGAATTGGACTTCGGTTATCGGCATAGCAGTATTCAAGATAATAATGGCGTCGTGTTAGATGCTACATTTGCTTTGGAACCGGGTAAGTATGATGATATCAAAGCAAGGATGGACGACCTAAATGAACGGCGAGAAGCTAAGCAGCCATTAGATCTCCCATCTTGTGGAAGTGTCTTTAAACGGCCAGAAGGATATTATGCCGGAAAGCTGATTCATGATGCTGGATTACAAGGTTATACTTCAGGTGGGGCGCAAGTTTCGACTAAGCATGCTGGCTTTATCGTTAATATTGACCATGGAACCGCAGCAGACTACGTAAATGTTATCCATCATGTCCAAAAGACAGTTAAAGAAAAATTTGGTGTTGATCTTGAAACCGAAGTAAGAATTATCGGCCGGCAAGATTAAAAATATAAAGTGTAAGTTTATTAAAAGATTATTAATAAGCTTGCACTTTTATTATTTTAAAGATAGTGAAGTGATGAATGAATTTAACTTAATAGTTAGGTGCCGTTAAAAAGGGAAAAAATAATTTAATTGATCTTATTATTTGTTAATTATGAAAAAATCTCACAAATTGCTCATTGAAAAATTATTATTATGGATGAAAAGCGATTTCAAAGGATTTTGAAGTATACCGATTCACTGACTGATAAAAATGACTTTGTAATCACTTTCAAAATATGATAGGATATTTAAGTCTCATTTTTGAAAAAAATCACAAAGTAAGGAGTATATTTATGAGCAATAATGTAGTTGTTTTAGGAAGTATTAACGTTGATACTACTTATCACGTTGATCGCTTCCCTCAACCTGGTGAAACCATTTCAGCAGTAAGTAAGAGTTCTGCTCCTGGTGGTAAGGGTGCCAATCAAGCAGTTGCAGCAGCCCGCTCTGGTGCCAAAACGGCCTTTATTGGAGCAGTTGGTTCTGATAAAGAAGGAGCTTACATGCTTGAATCATTGGCTGATGATCATATTGATACACGCCACATCATGACTGATGAGTTACACGGTACTGGTAGTGCTGCGATTACTTTAGATGCTAATGGTCAAAATGACATTATGGTATATGGCGGTGCAAACCAAGCAATGACCACTGATGTTCTTAATGGCATTGATGATGTTTTAGAAGATGCTGACTTTTTAATTAGTCAATTTGAAACACCACAAGAAGTTGCTTTAGATGCATTTAAGCAAGCTAAAAAACACGGTGTTACTACTCTTTTAAATCCAGCACCAGCTCATGAGATTTTACCAGAGTTATTAAAATATACAGATGTTATCACTCCCAATGAAAGTGAATGCGCCTTATTAACAGGTATTGAAATTACTGATGAAAAATCAATGTTAAAGAGTGCTGATTACTTCCGTGAACGGGGAGTTAAACACCTTTTAATTACTTTAGGCTCAAAAGGAGTATTTTACTCTACACCTACAGCCCATGGACTTGTTCCAGCATTTAAGGTTAAGGCAGTTGATACTACTGCAGCTGGTGATACATTCCTTGGGGCATTGAGTTCACAATTAGAAAAGGACTTGTCAAATGTTGATAAGGCCCTTGTCTACGCACAACGAGCATCTAGTTTAACTGTTCAACAAATGGGAGCAATGCCTTCTATTCCAAATCATGATGCAGTTCTAGAAGCCTTAGCAGAAAATTAAGGAGCATTATCATGAAGAAAACAGGGATTATTAATTCAGAAGTTTCAGCTGTCGTAGCTAATATGGGACACATGGATTGGCTATCAATTGGGGATGCAGGAATGCCAGTTCCATTTGGTACTAAGAAGATTGATTTGGCTGTTGATAAGGAATTGCCAAGTTTTATGGACGTATTGAATAACGTTCTTAAGGAAATGAAAGTCCAAAAGATTTACTTAGCTGAAGAAATCAAGGATCAAAATCCAGAACAACTTGAAAATATTAAGAAGGCATTACCAGATGTTGAGGTTGCATTTATGCCTCATAGTGAGCTTAAGAAGAGTCTTGCTAAGACGCATGCCTTTATTCGGACAGGGGAAATGACGCCATACTCAAACATTATCCTTGAATCAGGCGTAACATTTTAATATTAGGGGTTAGTTTTTTATGGAAAATGAAGTAAAAAAAGAGAATGGACAAAGTTGGGTTCAACTTTCAGACGGTTATTTAAGTCGGACACCAATGTTCCAATTTGTTATTTTATGTTTAATCTTTCCATTATGGGGGGCAGCGGCCAGTCTTAATGATATTTTGATTACACAATTTAAGACGGTTTTCACCTTAAATGATACTGCAACAGCCTTTGTTCAAAGTGCCTTTTACGGTGGTTATTTCTTAATGGCAATTCCAGCGTCAATTCTTATTAAGAAGACATCATATAAGTTAGCAATTCTTATTGGGCTATTATTTTATATTATTGGTTGTGGAATGTTTTTCCCAGCTTCACATGTTGCTACTTATAGTATGTTTTTAGTTGCTATTTTTGCTATTGCTATTGGTTTGAGTTTTCTTGAAACTAGTTGTGATACATATGCAACGATGTTTGGACCAAAAGAAACTGCTAACAAACGGTTAAATGTTGCTAATGTTTTGATTCCTCTGGGTGATATCATGGGAATCGTTCTTGGTAAGTACCTTATTTTCGGTGAAGGTGGAAATATTGCCGACAAGGTTGCTAAGATGTCAAAGTCTGAAGCAGAAGCCTACAATGAACACTTGCTTCAATTAACTTTGCAACCTTATAAGTACATCTTGATTGTTTTAATCATTATCTTTATTGTTTTAGCAGTTACTAAGATGCCTCGCGCAAAGGCCTTCTCAACTGGCTCTGAAACTAAAGAAGACCAACCATCACTTGGCGAAACTTTCAACTACTTATTCCACAATAAGCGGTACATGAAAGGGGTTCTCTGTCAGTTTATTTATGCTGGTATGCAAACGACCGTATGGTCATTTACTATTCGGTTAGCATTACGCCTTGATTCTCATATTTCTGATGCAGATGCTTCAACTTTCATGATCTACAGTTACATTGCTTGGTTCTTTGGTAAGTTAGTTGCAAACTGGTTCCTTGACCGTTACTCAATTACTAAGGTATTGACTTGGTTCTCATTGCTTGGAACAATTTCATTGGTAATTACCTTTACTGTTCCTAACATCACAGCAGTAATTGCGGCAATCGCAACTAGTTTCTTCTTTGGACCAGAATGGCCAACGATCTATGCTCATACGCTTGATCAAATTCATGAAAAGAAGTACACCGAAACTGGTGGTGCATTTATCGTTATGTCCTTAATTGGTGGGGCAATTGTTCCAACAATTCAGGGACGGGTATCAGATTTAACTGGTTCAATGCAGTTATCATTCATTGTCCCAGCAATTTGTTTCGTACTTATCACTATTTACTTCTGGACTGAGCACCGTTGGGAAAAGGCTCATCCAAATGAAGTTCAAGAACACTAAAATTTCCCAGGAAATAATTTAATATTAAAGGCCCAGCGGTTATTTAATCAGCTGAGCCTTTATTTATTTCCAAAACTTTAAAGTAATTTTTTTCTAGATTAAGCTAAACACGAAATGAAATGATATAATATGAACGTGATTTAGAGGATGGTGAATGCGATGCAATTTATAATTTCGCTTCTAACATGGCAGAATCTGATTCACTTAATTGATATCTTAGTAATTTGGTTTTTAATCTACGAGTTATTAATGTTGATTCGTGGTACAAGAGCTGTCCAACTATTTCGCGGTATTTTGATCATTATTTTGGTTAAGATTGTTAGTTGGTATGTTGGCTTAAGTACTGTTTCGTGGGTAATGGACCAGATTATCAACTGGGGTGTTATTGCAATTGTTATTATCTTCCAGCCAGAGATTCGGCGCGGACTGGAACACCTTGGTCGAGGAACTTTCTTTACTCATAATCAAACAGCAAATGAGAAAGAAGAAGATATGATTAAGCAATTAGACCAAGCGATTCAGTACATGTCAAAGCGAAGAATTGGTGCTTTAATGAGTATTCAAATGAAGACTGGTCTAGAAGAGTATATTGAAACAGGTATTCCACTCGATGCTGATATTTCAGGGGCATTACTTATTAATACTTTTATTCCTAATACGCCCTTGCATGATGGAGCAGTGATTATAAAAAATAATCGGATTGCAGTAGCGGCTGCTTATCTTCCTTTGTCTGATAGTAAATTGATTCCTAAAGAATTAGGGACACGACATCGGGCTGCTGTCGGAATTAGTGAAGTGACAGATGCATTGACAATTGTTATTTCAGAAGAAACCGGCGAAGTTTCAATTACGAAAGATAATGAATTAATTCGAAACATGTCGCGAGATGAATACCTAAAGTTCTTACGTGCTCAGTTGTATACGCATGAGCCTCAACACGAAAACTTGGTAACAGAACTTTATGCTAAGTTTCAACGTAAAGGAGGTGGCCGACATGGGCAAGGACACTAAAGGCTTCTTTCGTAGGAAATGGTTTTTGAGAATTATTTCGTTAATCCTAGCACTCTTTCTATTCATGTATGTAAATGGGAGCAAAAGCGGCTTCCTTCGTCAAAATACTCGGAATAATAACCAGAATAGTGCTTTAATGTCGAATAAATCCGTTACCCTTCGAATGCCCCTTGATGTAACAATTGATAATAATAAGTATATTGTCAGCGGGTATCCTCAATATGTTAAGGTTAAGGTAACTGGTCCTTCCGCATTGGTTACAACCACCTCTAATACTCAAAATTTTAAGGTGTACGCGGATTTGTCTGACTTGACTCCTGGCAAACACCGAGTAAAGTTAAAAACGAGTGGGCTAAACTCAGAATTAACTTCTAAAATTGAGCCACAATATATTAATGTTAATATTCAGCAACGCAAGACAATTACAATGAAAGTAACTATTCGTTTGAGTACTCGAGATTTGGATGATGGCTATAAGCTTGGACACCCACATAGTGATATTCAGACTGTCCAAGTTACTGGTTCACGAGATGAAGTTAATAAAGTAAATCGAATTGTTGCTTTTGTAGCAATTCCGCACGATGCAAAGGATAATATTGCACGACAGGTAACGTTACAAGCAATTGATCGAAATGGTCAAACGCTTAATGTTGTGATTTCACCAACTACTACTAATGTTTCTATTCCTATTTCTGCGGGTTCACAAAGCAGCAGTTCAAATGATAGTTCATCAAGTAGTAGTGGTAGTGAAGAGAGTGAAGAAGCAAAGAGTAATTCAAGAGCAACATCGCGAAATGACTCTTCAGATTCTTCATCTGAAACATCCCAATCTTCAAGCAGCATAAGTAATGAAGATTCAAGTTCAAGTAGTCGAAATCAATAATAAAGATACACATAGAGGAGAAGTGAAATGAAGTTAAAATATTTTGGAACTGATGGAGTTCGTGGGGTTGCAAATCAAGATTTAAGTCCAGAATTGGCGTTCCGTGTTGGTCGCGCAGGTGGATATGTCCTTACTCGGCATTCAGAACGGAAACAACCTCAAGTATTAGTTGCTCGTGACACACGAATTTCTGGTGAAATGCTAGAAAATGCTTTGATCGCTGGATTATTGTCTGTTGGGATTGAAGTTCTACGACTAGGCGTAGTAACTACTCCTGGGGTTGCTTACCTTGTTCGGGCACAAGAAGCTGATGCGGGAGTAATGATTACGGCTAGTCATAACCCAATTAAATATAACGGGATTAAATATTTTGGTGGTAATGGATTTAAATTATCCGATGAATTGGAATATGAAATTGAACAATTACTAGATGCTGAAGAAGATACGTTGCCACGACCATCTGATGCAGGCTTAGGAACAGTTGCTGATTATCATGAGGGAGCATTAAAATATACTTCTTTCTTGGAACAAACTGTTTCAAATGATCTTGAAGGATTAAAAGTGGTAGTTGATGCTGCTAATGGTGCAACAAGCGGCTTTATCTCTAATCTTTTTGCTGATATGAATGTTGACTTTATTCCAATTAATGATCAACCAGATGGCTTAAATACTAACCTAAATTGTGGCTCAACTCATCCAGAGAGCCTCCAAAAAGCAGTTGTTGAAAATGATGCTGATCTTGGAGTGGCATTTGATGGGGATGGTGACCGTTGTATTGCTGTTGATAATGAGGGAAATATTGTTGACGGTGATAAGATCATGTATATCTGTGGTAAGTACATGGATAAGAAAGGATTGCTTAAGAAAGATACAGTGGTTACAACTGTGATGAGTAATCTGGGAATGTACAAAGCCTTAGAAGCACACAACTTAAAGAGTGTTAAGACTAAGGTTGGTGACCGTTATGTTGTTGAAGAAATGCTGAAAAATGGTTATAACCTTGGTGGTGAACAATCAGGACATATTATTTTCTTAGATCACAATACAACTGGGGATGGGATGCTTACCGCTCTGCAACTCTTATCTGTAGTTAAAGACTCTGGGAAGACACTCGCTGAATTGGCAAATGATGTAACAACTTATCCACAAGAGTTATTGAATATTAAGGTAGCAGATAAAACTACCGCAATGGAAAATCAAAAATTAAAGGAAATTATTGCGCAAGTTGAGAAAGAAATGAACGGGGATGGACGGGTTCTTGTTCGTCCTAGTGGAACAGAACCTCTTTTGCGCATTATGGCTGAAGCAGCTACGCCAGAATTAGTTCATGAATACGTTGAACGGATCGGTGATGTTGCCCGTGCGGAACTAGAAGTAGAATAACTTGAAGAGTGAAAAACGAGGTTGGAAGAAAATTTATTCTTCTAGCCTCGCTTTTTAATCTTTTAATAAATTTTAAATCATATAGACCAATCTAATAAAATAATTGACAAGATAATCTAAAAACTGTACTATACAATACAGTTGATTAGATTTAGTGATAATCACTAGTTATCTATACCAATTTTATTTAAAGGATGGAATTTAATTATGTGTGGAATTGTTGGAGTTACAGGAACTGACAAGAGTTTGTCAATTCTAATTGATGGATTAAAGCGTCTTGAATATCGTGGATATGACTCTGCAGGAGTTTATGTTAATGATCAACAAGGACATGATTACCTTGTAAAGCGGCCAGGTCGGATTGCTAATCTAGAAGCGGCCCTTGGGGAAGAAGTTCATGGTTTAGCCGGTATTGGTCATACCCGGTGGGCTACTCATGGTGAACCAAATGAAGCCAATGCTCACCCTCAATACTCTCAAGACGAACGGTTCTACTTAGTTCACAACGGTGTAATTGAAAATTATGCTGATTTAAAGAAAGAATACTTATCTGACGTTAAATTTGTTAGTCAAACTGATACAGAAGTAATTGTTCAATTAGTTGATAAATTTGTAGTTGAATCTGGAATGTCAACAGAAGCAGCCCTTCTTAAGGTTCTTCGTTTAATCAGCCCAGATTCTTCATATGCATTTGTATTGATGGATAAAGAACAACCAGATACATTATTTGTTGCTAAAAATAAGAGTCCATTACTAGTCGGTATTGCTGATGGTTACAACATGGTTGGTTCTGATGCAATGTCAATGATTAAAGAAACTAATACCTTTATGGAAATCGGTGACCACGAGTTGGTAATCGTTAAGCCAGATCACGTTACTGTTAAAGACTTTGATGGTAATGAGATTGACCGGCCAACATTTAAGGTTGATATGGATGCTAATGCCGCAGATAAAGGTGCTTACCCATACTACATGTTAAAGGAAATTGACGAGCAACCAGCTGTTATGCGGAAGTTAGTTCAAGAATACTTTGGTGACAATGATGTAGCACAAATTAATGAAGAGATGTTAAAAGATATGGCAAATGCTGACCACCTTTACATCGTTGGTGCCGGTACAAGTTATCATGCTGGTTTAGTAGGTGCGCGCATTTTTGAAAAACTTTGTGGAATTCCTACATCTGTTCACATTTCATCAGAATTTGCTTATGAGCAACCACTCCTTTCTAAGAAGCCGTTCTTTATCTTCTTAAGTCAAAGTGGTGAAACAGCTGATAGTCGGGAAGTACTGGTTAATGTTAATAAGCATAACTGGCCAAGCTTAACAATTACTAATGTTGACAAGTCAACGCTTTCTCGTGAAGCAACTTACACTGAATTACTTTACGCTGGTCCAGAAATTGCCGTGGCTTCAACAAAAGCCTACACTGCCCAAATTGCTGTCGAAGCTATTCTTGCTCAAGCATTAGGCGTTTACATGGATAAGCAAGCAGCTAAAGACTTTGATGTAAAGCACCAATTAGGATTAGTTGCTAATGGTATGCAATCAATCACTGACAGTAAGAAGAGAGTAGAAGAAATTGCTTCTCGTTACCTCTCTAAATCTCCAAGCGCCTTCTACATTGGTCGGGGAATGGATTGGTCAGTATCACTTGAAGCTGCTTTGAAGTTAAAGGAAATTTCATACGTTCAAGCGGAAGGCTTTGCATCTGGTGAATTAAAGCATGGAACAATTGCTTTAATTGAAGATCAGACTCCAGTGATTGGAATCATTACCCAAGATCGGACTGCTGGTTTAACACGGAGTAACCTTGAAGAAACGCAAGCTCGCGGGGCGAATGCAATTACAATTGTTTCACGGCACCTTGCAAAAGAAGACGATACATTCGTTCTTCCCGATGTCGATGAAGTGTTGACGCCACTTCTTAGTGTAATTCCGGCCCAATTATTGGCTTACTACACTAGTCTTGGTAAGGGACTTGATGTTGATAAACCACGTAACCTCGCAAAGTCTGTTACAGTTCAATAAAATTATAAAGGAAGTTAGAAACGTTTTAGTTGGTTTCCTAACTTCTTTTTATTTTTAAAGTAATTTGATATTTTCTTTAAATTTGTTTAATAAAAGGGTTGACTTGCATTTGTGGAAACGCTATCATAATAGTTGCAAGGTATAAAGTAATTACCTTCTAATCAATTCTCTTTCTCTCTTATGCCGATCATCGTCTTTTAGACGGTGATTTTTTTATTTAAACTCGCTATAATGATAAGGGTTGAAAGGGGAAGAACAACGTGGAAGAACAACACGAAACGTTAACATTAATTGAGGAAATTACCCGTAATGACGGCTCAAAATATTATGAAATTGGTAATATGGTTCAAAATGGGCGTGCAGAATTAGCAGCTGAACGGAATTTTATTAAAGAGGTTCGTATTTTAGAACTAAATATCCCTCATTCTAAAAATGTTATTAAATATGAACACTTTATAAATACTCACTATAAGATGCAAACCGAAGCAATGGATCATTGGGAAGAATGGAAACGCCCCCCAGAGATTGAAGAGGTTGTTCAAACGATCTTAAAAGAAAATCATATTGGGTAAATCAGGAAGCTGAATTATTTGGTAGTACTAAAAATGGATATAAAAATGTGGAGGTTAGGCAATGAAGCCAAATTTTAATCCATCACAGGGGATGAAGTCGCACTATTTCGTTACAGGGATAGACGGCTTACGAACATTAGCTGTCTTAGGAGTTATTATTTACCACCTATTGCCCAATGTTTTGATGGGTGGTTATTTAGGAGTGCCACTTTTTCTATTAGTCTCTGGATATTTTGTAACCTATCAATTTAGTCGGCAGCTTAAATATGGTGGTCATATTAATTTAGGGCATTTCTATCTAAAGAGATTTCGGAGACTATATCCGACATTAATTGCGATGCTAATTTTAACGACAGCGTATATTACATTATTTGCGCGAGAATTACTCCATAACATTCGGGCGGTAATCGTTACTAATTTAACGTGGGTATATAATTGGTGGGAAATAAGTCACGGGCAGTCCTACTTTGATCAATTTGGTGGCGTTTCACCTTTTACCCATCTTTGGACATTAGGGGTTGAAGCACAATTTTATCTTCTGTGGCCCCTGATTATTACGTTGTTATTTGTGGTTTTTAAGAAGCTACAGAATGTGCGGCGGGTAGTTTTTATATTGGCTGTATTGTCAGCAATAGAAATGGCTCTTCTTTACGATCCGGCAAATATCAACCGGGTTTATTATGGAACCGATACACGGGCCTTTTCACTTTTACTTGGCTCATGGTTAGGGCTTGCGTGGCCATTAAATCGACTTCGGCCTAATTTACAGGCAAATAGTCGCCGGTTACTTAATATTATAGGAATTATTGCAACAGTTTTGACCATTGTTGGTTTTTTCTCATTGAATGGACAGTCCGCCTTTACCTACCGCGGGGGAATGTTTCTCTATAGTTTTATTGGAATGATATTAATGGCTACTATCATTCACCCAGGTGCGGGGATGAACAAGTGGTTTACAAATCCGGTTTTTCATTGGGTTGGCCAGCGTTCTTATGGGATTTATGTTTATCAATATCCCGTTATGGTCTTTTATGAACGAGTAATCAAAGTCGGCAATCATCCACTTCTCAATGCATTCGTGGAAATTATTATTATTTTAGTAGTAAGTGAAGTTTCTTACCGGTTAATTGAACGACCATTTGCCCAGTATCAGTGGTCAAAATTACCGGCTGATCTTCAGCATGTATTAGAAACGCATCACTTTAGTTGGCAAAGCGGGGCTAAAATGATGGTAAGTGCATTAGTTGTTGTTATTGCATTTATCGGTTTTTGCCAGCCAAACCGTGCACCAAAGAAAACAGCGGTTCAGCAACGGATAGAGCAAAATCATCAGGCTGCTGAAGAACACAATAAGAAGATTGCAAAGGGGGATAATGTTGCGGAAGCTAGTGGTAATACTTCTAAGCTTCAGAAACAGTATGATTTAACCCCTGCACAAATAAAGGCTGCCCAAAAGTTAAAAGTGACTGCTATTGGTGATTCGGTAATGGCCGATGCTGCAGATAGTATTCAGAAATTAATGCCGAATGCCTATGTTGATGCACAAGTTGGACGTCAAGGTTCTGCCGCTCCTGATGTTATCAAACAATTAAAGGCAGATGGGCATTTAAATAAAATTGTTGTCTTGAATTTGGGAACGAACGGCCCTATGACACAAGATACGTTAGACGATATTTTAAGTGCGATTGGCTCTGGGCACCAGATCTATTGGGTAACTGCCCATGTTCCAACAAAGCCATGGCAGCAAACGGTTAATAACGAAATTAAAGATTTAGCAAAGAAGCATAAGAATATCCATGTGGTCGATTGGAATAAGGCAAGTCAAGGACACTCTGATTGGTTTGCAAGTGACAATGTGCATATGGGACCAAGTGGAAATGATCATTTTGCACGGTTAATTGCAAAAACGATCTTGACAAAAAAATAGGAGGTTAGTAATGACACATGAAGATCAATTATTAGACAAAGCTATCAATATTTACTTGACGGGACTAAAGGGCATCGAAAGCTTTATTTCTGAACCAGCGAGTGAATATAATTTATCTTTTGAACAATTTTTGATTTTACGAAAAATCATTAACCATCCTAATATCAAGCTAATGGATATTGCCGAGCAACGACAAGTAACAAGGAGTGCGGTCTCTCGCCAATTAAAAGTCCTTTTTCAGCAAAAATATGTTGAACAAAAAGCTGATCCAGCCGATCGACGGCGAATGTTCTTAGTTGCAACTAAAAAAGGTAAGGATGTCGAAAGTGAGATTTGGCAGAGGATTAATCACCGGTTTGCTAATTGGGTTCAAATTTATGGTGAAGATCGTGCTGATCAGTTTTTAACACTTTTTGAAGACTTTAATCAACAAATAATTCAGGGGAATATCCGAAAGAAGGAATAAGAAAATGATTAAGATGGTTGCGCTAGACCTAGATAATACGCTTTTAAATAGTAATAAAGAAATTAGTCAACGTAATGAACATGTCCTAAAGCAATTACATCAAGAGGGAATTAAGGTAGTGCTTTGTACTGGCCGCCCAATCAATGCAATTTGGCCATATATTGAACAGCTTGGTTTAACTGATTCAGATGATTACACAGTTACGTTTAATGGCGGATTAGTTATTAATAATGAATCACGTGAACATCTTTTTGAATTAGGAATGAAAAAGAGTGATTTACTGCCACTATTTTCTTATGTTAAACGAAAAAAGATTCCCCTCAATGTTTTAGACTTTGAACGGGTATATGAACTAAACGATTATCCTGGGTCTATTTATCGGACAGTTTTAAAAAATATTGAATTTCAGGTTTTACCAATGAGTGATGTACCTGAAATCACTTATAGTAAAGCTGTAATGGCGATTACACCTGAAAAATTATCTCCTATTATAAAAGAACTTCCAGCTGAGCTTAAAGCACATTATCACGCAGTTCAATCCCAGCCAATGATAATGGAATTCTTACCTAAAAAATTAAATAAGGCAGTTGGATTGAAGGCCTTACTGGATCATTTTGGTGATGACTTTAGTAATTTAATGACATTTGGGGATGCTGATAATGATCTTGAAATGATCGAAGCCGCTGCCCAAGGAATTGTAATGGAAAACGGGCTTCCTAACGTTAAAGCAGTGGCAACAGCAATTACAGATACAAATGATAATGACGGGGTTGCAAAGTATTGTGAACGTTATTTTGCAACACTTTTGTAATAAAGATTGTTATAAAAAGTAAAATAAAGAGTGTTTTTGGCGCAAATATGAATTTTTTGCTAAAAAAATACTCTTTTTTATTTATTATTTAATGAATTTTCGATAAAAGTTATGGCTCCCTAAAAGCTAACTAGCACAAGGGACTGCAAATTTTATAATCATATTAATTGACAACTTATATTACAAAATATTACAAAAAGCCAACGGAGAGTAGTAAATAGAAATGGTGCTGTTACAGCTTAGTAATATTAAGAGTGTAATATATAGGGTGTTGAAACGGAAAAGATAATTTGCTAAATAATAAAGGATGGTTGTTTAATTTATGATTTCTAAGAAAAACTTTGCTAAAGTATCTGCTACTCTTGGTGCAGTGGCCTTAGGTGTTAGTGCAACGGCTACTGCTGCTAACGCCGACACTATTTACACCGTACAAAGTGGTGACACACTTTCAGGTATTTCTTACAAATTCGCAAAAGACAACAGTATGGTTAATGATCTTGCTAAGAAGAACAATATTCAAGATATTAACAAGATTTATGTTGGCCAAAAGTTAATCATCAAGAGCGATGGTGAAATTCAAGAATACAACGCTCAAAACGCAGCTAATGCGAACGTCGCTAATAACAATACTCAAGCTACTCAACAACAAGCTGCACAACCTCAACAAGCTCAAAGTCAAGCTAGCCAAAGCTATACTTCAAATGCTTCAGGTTCAGAAGCTGCTGCTAAGGCCTGGATTGCCGCTCGTGAATCTGGTGGTAACTACGGTGCTACTAACGGTCAATACATTGGTAAGTACCAATTATCAGCATCATACCTTAACGGTGACTACTCGGCAGCTAACCAAGAACGGGTTGCTGACCAATACGTTGCAAGTCGTTACGGTTCATGGCAAAATGCTCAGGCTCACTGGCAAGCTAATGGCTGGTACTAAAATTTAAACTAACAAGCAAAAGCGAGACTAAGAAGCTGATCTTCATAGTCTCGCTTTTTTGTACAAATGTGGTATAATAAGTATACCTCTTATGGGGATGTTTATGGATTCGACAGGTATAGGTCGAGTTTCAATTGCGTTTCGAAGGTTGCGTCTTCGTAAAAACGCTCAGTTTTAAATTATAACTGCAAACAATAATTCAAACTCTTACGCATACGCTGCCTAACAAGTAGCGCGCGTAGATCCATTCCGGGTTCGTCCATGATGCGGTAATGGGTTTTATAATTAGTGGACTACACTTATTACTCCCGTTTGAAGTAATAAGAAGAGATTAATCAAGCTAGCTAACCATGGTTGCCCTGATCAACGGCGTTTTGGTTAGTGAAATCTAAATAGTTGAGATATGAACGTAGAGATTGAAATGGCGATATGCTTGGACACGGGTTCGACTCCCGTCATCTCCATTGTTGGGTTGCAACCAATTTCAAATAGCTTCAAAATGCTGATATAATAAGATTTCTCAAAATATAAGATTTAAACAATTTCATTAAATTGCATCTAAATGTTGTATGAAATGTTGTACAGAAATTAAAAATATCATTTAAGCATGGCCACCACATATTACTGTGGTGGATTTTTTATTTTAAAATTTTGCTTTCCTTTTATTAGTTTAATTTTGTTATAGTAAATAAAATTTGAAAAGGATGGTGATCAGAATGATTTATTATAATCCGTCTGATATGGAAGAAGCACTTCATGATGATGAAGTCGAGATTGAAGCTCTTAAGAAAGATTTGCAATTTGAAAAAAACTTTAATGAATTGCAAAAGTTATCTGATCAAATTAATAATTTATGCCGAGAATTTAACTTGGGACTTAAGGACCTAAAGAATAATCCACCCGATGATACATTTATGCCAAAATGGCATGAATTACAAGATTTAAAGCCATATCCCGTTAATGATTATTAAATATATTAAGTCTGTAATTATTACAGGCTTTTTTATTTACCGAACGTAATTATCTAAGTTTTAACTTAGATAATGAAGGTGAGGTCTACCAACTGAAGCTATAGCGGAAGGCGGTAGTTTCGTCTTGTATTACTTCTGATATTAGAAGTAATCTGTTTGTTTACTTGACAGAACAAGTAAATGATTGTCTGTTTCTCTTCATCAATTGAAAGAGAAGGGTCTGTTTGGTTCGTTTTCGACGGGGAAAAATGAACTTGTTTTATCCAGATTTACAATCAAATCTGGTCGGTTTTGATTCTTTTGGCGAGTCAAAAGAATGTCCAATTATAAGTCTCAAAACGGTTAGTGCTTGAACGAATAATTGGACCATCGCAGGGGTGAAGGGGAGCTGATTAAGCGCCCATCCAAGGAGTACATTAGCTGTATTACAGCTAATATTAACTACTTGCAAATTGATCATCAATGTTGTAGTATTGGTATAGACCAATAAGTGGTATAGCTGAAACATTGATGATCAAACCGACGAATTACGTGATTTAGTCAACCGACACTTACCAAAGGTATAGGTTGAAAATCACTTAAAATTTTTAGAATTTTACTGGTAATGAGGAGGGAGAAATGTGAATCCTAATGCTAAGCGTAACATGATTCAGGTACGATTAAATGACGCTGAAATGAAACAATTTGAAGCAGTAAAGTTGTCATTAAGCGAAAAAACTAATGCTGCTACATTAAGAGAACTAATTCGATTAGCACCGTTGACTGAAGAACAGTCCCAAACACAAGTTAAGCACTTATTGAAGGAATACGATGATTTAGACGCTAAGATTAGTGCGTTAATGTGGGACAGTTCAAATGTTACGAAGAATTTAAATGAAATTGCTCATGCCGCTAATATTGCTAAGAATAATGATCCAACAAACGAGGATACCTGGAACTGGATTATCCAACAATTACAACAAGTTTTTCCTACAATTCAGCAATTAAATCAATTGTGTAATGAAACTAAGTCTTATTTAAAGAAAGGACTTGATGAAATTGGCAGTGCTTAATTCAACTGCTTGTCAATCTTCTTATGGCCGTTTGAGTTATATTTTCAATCAAACTGCTCATAATACAATTAAAACGAGTCATCGTGTCTTAGCTTGTTCAGGAACTAATATTAATATGTTGCATACTCCTAATGGTCATTTATCAACATTACAGTCGGGTGCTTACTTAGAAAAGCAATTTCATCAAAGTTTAAGACGAGCTTATAATCCGAAACGGAAATATCAAGCTCAAAGTATTATTATTAGTTTCTCAAACGAGGAATTTGACACTTCAGACCTAAATAAACAGGCTACACAAGCGTTACAACTAGTGCAGGGGTATGTTTACCAACATTTTGGTGATGCACAAAGCGTTTCTTGTGTTCAATGCGATGGTGATGGTGGAAAAATCCATGTCCATTTACTGATCAACACAGTAAAAACAAATGGTAAAACAGTCCCAACAAATCGCTTTTCTGTATATCGAATGCGAAGAGATTTTAATAAGTATCTTGAACGTAATTTTCAACTGGTTACAGGGAGAAAATGGTCTAATTCGTTTAATAAAGCAAGTCCGCGTAAAGATGCTAAAGAAATAATTACGCGATCAAGTTGGGAGCAGCAGCTTAAACAGACAATAGATCAAGTTAAACAAGAAGTGTGTAATGTTATCGACTTTATTAATCGTTTATCTACTATAGGTATCCAGATTAAAGAGCGAGGTAAAAAGAAACGATGGACTTATACTCAGATTATCCCAGACAAAAATGGCAAGCCAAAACTTCATCGAGTACGTGCTTATTATCAACGTAAGGATAAGGCGGGACATGTGTTATCTACGCGTGGTTTAGGTCAGGCTTATACGAGACAAGGCTTAGAAGATTATTGGCGTCAACAACTAGAAAAAGAGCAGGATATTACGCCTGTTCAAAGTCATTACAGAAAGGAAGTAAAAGCTAATGACAGAAAAGATGTTCAAACTGAACGAGAAGAACTCATTAAAATTAGAACACTCGCCCGAGATGCTCAGGCAGCAGCAAACCAACGACAGCAACGAATCAGACTCAATATTCAGCACATCCAAACCACCGAAGCTGAAGAGCGGAAACAAAGAAATAAATCTCAAGCTGGATCAACTAATCCAAGACGGGGCAACCAAAGCCGATCTAAGTCAATTAGCCAGCAGCGCCGCCTTACAGCAACTACGCGACGACGTATTCAAGAACACCAAGAGCGTGCAAAACGAACTCACGGAAAAGATGTCGGACCAAACTTCTAAGGTGATTGAAATCACCAAGAGTACACATGATATTGCTTATAACAAGGGCCTACAAGCAGACATTACAAATACTCGTCAAATAGTTGATGCACTACAGAAACGGCAAGACACAGCTAATGTGCATATGAATGAGGTAACGCGTCAGAATGAGGCTATGAATGCTGACCTTAAACAGATTGGACCGGCTATTGCAAAAGTAGTTAAGGCCCAAAATAATAATAGCGATATTTTAAATCGCGCGTTAGTACATGGATTCTTTGTACATACTACTGACGTTACGAAATCCGTGGTTAAAGAGTTTAAGGAGCTTACCGGTTTTACAATTAATGAGTTCCTACAGAATGAAATTATTAAACAAATTAATGCCAATGTGTATGAAGCTAAGCAAGCTAAAATATCGGCAATAAAAGAAGCTCAGGTAGCCGAAGAAGCACTAAAAAGGGTAACATTATTAATTCAAATGTTTACACTTTTAATGAGCGTACTTGTTTTTGAATTAGGAGTGATTATTACAATTGGTATCGTACTTCCTGGGTGGTGGAAGTTAATAGGTTTAGTAATAGCTGTTGGGATATTTGCTATCTTAAATCACTATCTAAAAGGAAAGGAAGATATTGATGGGATATAATCTAAATATCGATATTGACAATGAAGGCGCATTACGATTAGCAATACAGGGGCAACAAATTCCTCCCTGGGTATATGAAAACTCCCAGGTAGCCCACGAGAATAAGCGCGTTCGATTGGCAGCGATTCATTTACAGGCTATTGAAGAGGCCCAACAAAATCAGCAACGAAAACGCCATACCCAATTACAAAAACAAGAACAAGAGGATAAAGACAGTCAACTCAACAGACCTAAGGATAAAGTTCAACATCGTCATGCAAAAAAACAAGAAGATGAATTCACGCTCTAATAAAAAGCCCCCCTTAAAATAGGGAGGCTTTTTTATAAACTATTTATCTTCAAGTAATTCTAATATTATTTTACTTAAGTGTTCTGTTTTAGGGTAATCATAGCTTTCAAGTTTACTAATTAATTTAGTTAAGTGTGGGCCGTAGTGGGTTTCGTTTTCTTGAGCTGTAGGATTAGCCATTAAAGAATCCATCGAGGTGCCAAGAGCGCTGGCTAAACTTAAAAGAGTAGTCGAACTAACAGTATTTGAACGACCACGTTCAAGACGAGAAATAAAATTAATTGATAGGTTACTTAGTTCGGCAAGTTCTTGTTGAGTCATATTTAACTTATGACGACGTTTAGCAATGTTCTTTCCTAATAATTGTTGCATAGTTAATCTCACTTATCCTTTTAATATTAGGATAAAAGTAAGAATAGCGAATAGGAACGTTATCTATAAGTATCATTCTAGTTCTATATGTGAGTATGCACAATAAAATATGTGCTTAGGTGTTGACTTATTGGATGATGAAAAATATAATGAAAACGTTAATTATGAATAGTTAAAATAGTCTATTCTAGAAAAATTGTCGTACTTTGGTAATTAAATAAAGATTACTGTATTTATTTTAGGGAGATGTTAAATACAAAAGCACAAAACTTAAAAAGAATATTAACGTGGTAATTATCAAAAAAAGAAATGAGCAGAAAATCTATAATCTTGGGGGATATTATGAACAGAAAAAATACTATCTTAAAGTCCGTTGCCCTAGCCGGCGCCTTAACCGCTACCGGTGCTGTCGCCACTACGGCTCACGCCGACACAGTAGCTACCTCTACTGCCGCTACTAGTGCAACTACTACTGACCAACAATTAGCTAACATGCAAAGCGCTCACGTTGCAACTGAATCAGCTGCTGCTGCATCCAACGCTGCAGTGATGTCTGAAGCAACAACTTCAGCTAACAGCCAAATTGCGGACTTAAACAACCAAATCCAAACGCGTCAAGCAAGTGACGCTGCCATGCAACAAGCAAGTCAAGCTAGCGCCATTGCTTCTGTTAACCAAGCAGCAACCAGTGCTACTGCTGCAGAAAACGCTAGTTACTCTCAAGCGGTTGCTAGCCAAACGGCGGCTAACGACGTAGCTTTAAAGTCTGCTCAATCAACAATTGTGACTGAACAACAAAAGAACCAAGAAACGGCCCAAGAAAACGCTGATTACCAAAACCAAGCCGGTAACCTTGATTCTGAACATAACGCAACGTTAAACAAGTTAGACCAAGACTTGAAGACCAACACTGATAGCACCAACGCTGCTATTCGACAAGAAGTAGCTAAGCAAAAGGCTGATGAGCAAGGCGCCATCGATCAAGCTGCTAAGAACTTTGACAGCCAAATTTCTGCAGCTGACACCGAAGTCGGCAAGGCTCAACAAGCTGTTAACGCTGATCAAGATGTAGTTAACGCAAAAGATGCTGCAAACAAGGCGGCACAACAAGCGGTCGCAAATGCCCAGGATAAGTTGAGTGGCGCTCAAGATGCGTTAAAGAAGGCGGAAGCAAGCACCAACGATGTTACTACTGATTCATTAAACGTTCCACAAGATTACATTAATGTGTGGAAGGATTACTACCAAAATATTCACAGTTGGGACCTTACTAAAGACAAAAACCCTGATTTATGGAATCGTAATCACAATGCATCAATTGAAGCAAAGAAGATCAACTCCGATGCAAACTTCCACGCATCATCAATTGACCAAAATACACCAATTCACTTCAATCAAGACGGCACGCTTTCTCGCAACGATGAAATCATTGCTACAGAATACGCAACACAACTACTCAATCCAATTCGAGAAGCAATTGGCGTTAACCCATTGAAGATCACTAACGCGTCAATTGACATGACTGCAGAAAATGCAAGTAAGTACCGTGCGAAAGGCCACAATGACTTCAAAGACAGTCATGACAATGAGCTCATTAAGCAAATCGCTCAAGAATGGGGCTGCGACGATATGGGAGAAAGCCTTTCCGGAAACTACTCCTTAGCTCGTACAAAGAATCCTACCGTTGCTGATTTAAAGAAGAGTGTATACAATGCTGTAATCGCGTTACTATTCGAAGGTAGCACCAACAGTACAGACAACGGACACACAACAGACCTTTTGGGTGTTCGTTACACAATGAACAACATTTTCCTTGGTGGTAGCGACTTCTTAGGTGTTACCTATGACATTGACCCAGTAAATCACAATGGTTGGGTGCGCTTTAACTCAATTGGTGATGGAAACTCTGCTCGCGTTAAGAAGATGCATTCAAAGGGATACGGCTTTAATGCCGGAACAGCCAAGGATAAGACCATCCAAGGTTCCAACTACGATCAAATCGCTATCCCATCTGCTAACCATGACGATCAAATTAAGCAACTTCAAGCAGCCGTTGCTACTGATCAACAAGCTCTTAATGATGCTAAGACTAAGGCTACTACTACCGCAAGTGAACTCAAGTCAGCACAAGACAAGCTCGCTAGCGATCAAGCTAAGTTGAGTCAAGCTCAAGCACATGTTACGAAGTTACGTACCAACAAGGAATCAACCTTAAAGACTATGACTGCTGATCCAATGCAATCACCACAAGTTAAGCAATTACAAGCTAAACTTGAACAAGCACGCGTTGACCATGATAACGGCGTTAAGGCTGAAGACGCTCAATACGCTGCTAAGGCCAAGGACTTAAAGACTAAGCACGAAGCTAAGTTAGCGGCTATTGCTGCTCAACCTACTAGTTTGGCGGAACTACAAAACCAACTGCAAGCTAAGTTGAACACGTTAAAGAGCCAACATGATGCAAAACTTAAGCAAATCACAGATAATGCTAATGCTAAGATTGCAAAGATCAAGAACCAAAAGGTTGCTGATCCTGAAATCGATAAGCTTAACACCCAAATTGCGCAAATCAAGAGTGATTTAGCTAAGAAGCAACAAGAACTTGATAACAATTACCAAGCGCTTAAGACTAAGAACCAAGCTGAATACGATGCACTTGCAAAGAAGTTACATGAAAGTGACAAGGCTGTCGTTAATGGTGACAGCGACAAGTATGTCACTAAAGACGGCAAGACGGTTGTGATGGCTGATGGGAAGAGTAATGGTGACTCTGATAATCACTCAGCAATGCAAAATGGTGCAACTGGTGATGTAACAACTGTAAAAGTTGAACCTGGAACTTCATCAGTAGAAATGACACGCGAAGCTTATAAAGCGCAACAAGCTAAATTACCGCAAACGGGTAATAGTAATTCAACTGCTTTGATTGCATTAGGGGCAATTGCTTCAATGTTTGGCTTCGGATTAGTCGCAAAAAAGAAAGAATCGTATTCTTTTAGAAGGAATAATGAAGTATAAATTTGAGGAGAAATCCTAAAAAAGAGCCCCGGGAACTACCCGAGGCTTTTATTAGATTAAAATAATAAGTGACAACCTTTCAGTTCAATTTCAAAATCACTACTAATTGTATTAAGACTAAGCATCCAGCTAAGATGATGTGATTTTACAAATTCATTTAAGGAGCTAAAATACGGCGCTAATTCAGTTAGGCTTATTCCGACTCTTCCTGTAAGACGTAATTCGTCTATTTGTGTATCATTAAGTTGATAACCACATGCTTCTGTGAGTTCTTTTGCGACTGTATTAACGTGTTCTTCAATTACTTGATTTAGTGTATCCATTATTTATTCCTCCGTTTATATAAGTTATTAAATTTAATCACAGTTAGAATCGTTAATTAAAGCTAATGCGTAAAAGCCTAAATGTTTATTACAAACATCGGTTGCTTTATACATTGTCCATACACGATCTTTGCGAGGAGTCTCTCGTAAATAATCGCTAAGTTTAGTAATATATGGTCTAATTCGTTCAGCTGTAAAAAACAATAATCCATTATTTAGTAGCACTTGTTGTTCTTGCTCTGTTAAACAAAAATCTGCTTGTAATTGTAGATCTTCGTTAACTTCATCAATAATCTCATTAATTGAATGCATAATAAAAAGCCTCCTAATTGTTATTTCAGAGGCTTTTCTGCGCAGAATGCGCGAATTCGGGAATATTTTTTGTTATCGACAATACTTTAAGTAATTAATGAACTGTACACAGTTTTCTATAAGTAAGGGTAGCGGATTTGCAGCACATTACTAATAAATTTGCTTTACGATTTGGTAAGTTTTTAGTGTATCAGTAATATTTTCTTTCAAGACACATAGCGGATTAACGAATTGACCTTTGTTTCGTTTTAATGCACGGTTAAATGATTTAAATTCTTTATAACGATCGTGAAATAACCTCTTGTAGATTAAATTTAAGTTATACTCGGTCGGATGGTTTGCTAAATAACGTATCATCACTTTTTGAACGTAATCTTTTCGATAATTATCAATTAGTTCAGGATAATTTTTACCTTTTAAATAGACATCATTTTTGACCCAAGTTACATGTTTTTCAGAATGTTCATCGGAACCATAGTCTCGCACACTTTGATCAAATTTAATAAATTGTTTTGCATACTCTCTTCTAAAAACAGGAAAAAGAGAACGATAATTTTTTAATTCATTTCGATACGTCATTAATTCTTCAATTGAGGCAAAGGGCCGCGTTAAATAGTATCCGAAATTACCTTGAGGTACAAAGTCAATTAATTCATAAGTATCATCGGGACTCAAGTTTAACCATTTTGATTGTTTCCAAGTTTTCATACTAACATAACGCTTATTATCAATCGAGTGTTTCATGTCATTTATTGATTGCATTCTAAAATCATCAACCTTAAATGTCACAGTATCAGTTTCAAGTAGTTTGATTAGTCGAGCCGTTGTCCAGCTATTAGGCTGCAGTCCGACTAGCGCTTTAATATGGTTATCTTCTGTCATATTAAAACGAGTGCGAATATTGATTAGCGCGGTGGTAGTATACTTTTGGCCATGGTTGTGGGACTTTAGTTCAAAAAACTGTCCGCTGAAATTTTTCTTATTTACTAAAACCCAGTTTTTATCAAAGCATTTTTCACATTTTGTTCGAATAGTTTCTTCCTCTAATAGATTATTAGAACAGAAGATAAAACCATCCGTTGTAATAGACGGAATCAGACTATTTGGATATGTTTCTTCAACTAAATCCATTAGTGCATTGACTTGGTACCGAGCAATTGACGTGTATTGTGCAGCTGTAAAAGGGTTAGTATTACGACTGAAGGGCACATACATGGTATTTCCTGTTAAGAAATCTCGAGTACCTCCAGTCCCTAGACCCTGACCAGATTTACCATACCCACCATTTCCTAGTAGTTTATAGAAGAGTTGAAGAGCGTCATATTTTCGATATTCATCAGAGTTAGAGTCAAATTCATCACGTTTTGCTTTAGCTTCATTTCGACGGATTAGTGACCAGTGTTGCATTTTTCCAATTGGTGCCAGACAGGTAACATCTCCATCCAGTGTTTTTTGCTGAGGGATAATGATTCGATGAATTTCAACAGTACCACCATGCTCAATGATATTTATAACATCAGTTACGGTCATATTAACCCGATTTGCCTGTCGAACGTAGATGGGGCCTTGGTCCTTAATCAAAGGTTTATATCCAACAGGCACACGTTTGATATTATCTGGAAAGTGATAAGAAACGTTAGCAACTCCAAGCGTAAACGGTCCATTTACAAAATATCGTGGATACTTATGATAATTTCTTAAAATACGGCTATCTAAGTCATGAGTATCTAATATAGGCTTACAATCTAACCTAAAATCTGGGATTAAAAGTCCAGCGTCAACATAAGATGATTTAAGATCAATATCATATTTATATTTAAATGCAATCGTAATAATTCCTGGGTTAAATGCCAAGTTCATCCCGCCCACGTAGGCTTGCTTTGCCATATTAAACCCATCATTATAAACATCATCTGGATGTACACTAAATTGATCATGACTACCCTTTTTATGTTTTTTATCACCTTGACGAGGCTCAATAAAATTATAACCTTTCCGCATTTGATCAAAGTTCAATTGGGTAGTTAGAAAAATCTCAGGAGTCCAACAAATCACACCTTTTTTATTAAACCAAGGAACGGTACTATAAACAGAAGCGTTATTTAATTTAATTAGTACATTATCAATAGTCGGGGGCACGTTATTACGTGTAAAGTTAAATTGATGCGCATGATCTGCATATTGATTACGTAGTTTAGTGCTGATTACAAATTTTGGTTTACTGATTTTGATCCTCTGATTGCTCAAATTGCTTACATCAAATTCAGGATTATCTTCGTATAGCTTTTTAAAGTTAATTCGATCTGCTAATGGTTTAGTTGATCCTTTTTGATTTTTAGTAGGCGCGGACCCAATTAACTTTTGATAGATATATCCTTTCTTGCTTTTTTTGTAAGTAAGTGTACCTCGAGCAAAATAAGGTTTTAACTTTTTAACAAATAGTTTTTGAAATGCAAAATTGTCGTAACCATCAACAGCGTCATTTAAGACTTTAATCCACTCTTCTGTATCTTTAGGAGGATCTTGATTATATAATCGTGGTCGTAAGTATTGATCAACATTAATACCACGAAAAATATCTTGATAAATGTTTGCAACTGTTTGTTCATCATAAGGTTCTTTAGAATAATGGGAACTAATTTCATCTGCTAACGATGTTAATGTAGCAGGAATATGTATATTTTCAATTAGCCCTTCATTGTATACATCAATTACGTTCCCCATAAAGAAGTCCAAGTATTTCAAGGTAACTTCTGAATCACCTAGCGCATAGTTAATATAATCATCAAGGCGTTTATTTAATAAAAAACGCATATGAGATTTATAATACCCGCCGTTATAAGGATCATTGAATTCTTCAAAAGAAATTAGCTTATCCTCAAGATCCCATTTTTTAGTATTAAGTTTCTTTTGACCAACGATTGAACCCAAAGCGGCTAATCCACCTTGTGGGCCAAGAGCCATTGTATCGACAAATTTAATAGTTAGAGGATACTTGATTCGTCGTGAATTAGGATTTGTCACAAGAATTGAATATGGATTACTAAAGAATTCTTGTTTGTTTAAAGCAATAAAAGTTGGTTCATTCTTTGACTTTCCTTGAATATCTAAATATTTTTTCCAATCATAATAGGCTGTAATGTCAACTCCAGAGAAAAATCCAGTCCATACAATAGGTGGTACACGTTTTGATTTACATAACATGGCTTCAATTTTGTCTTTTTTAATACCCAACTGCTTAGAAAGTCGTGAGTAATCCCTCTCATTATATTCTTCACCATACCCAACGTAATTAAGATAGTAACGAATCACTTTAATTAAATCCCAGAAACTAAATAGTTTATCATCAGGTTGTCTAAAAATTACAATACCCATTGCGGGGTATTGACCAAACTTAAGTACGTATTGATGACTAATAATATTAGATTGATAGCGATGCTCTTCATTATTCTCACTAGGTTCATTTTTTGAAGTATCCCATTCACTATCGTCACTAATGAAAAGGGCATCAAATCCATATTTTTCTTCTAGATTAGTGAGATTTAAGTAGTAATCGTTCTTATAAATAATAGTTTTAAAAGAACGTGATAATGTATTAACACCACTCAAAATATTGACCTCCTTAAACTAAAGGAAGCAACACTAAAAACTTCACTTACTAAATAAGGATTAGTCCATAAAATATTTGTATGTTATAATTCTTTAAATACTGAAGTGATTTTTAGAATTGGCAATGATGCTTCACTTTAGTGTTTAGTGTTTTATTTGGAAGAATTAATCAAATGGCGGTTTGGTTAATTCTTTTATTTTGGGTGAACACTTTTGTTAAGATTGTTCATCCAGTTTGAAGTATAAACGCGTACTCCCACAACGGATTCAATGTGGCGTCAAGGAGGCTCTTTATGGGGACCCCCCCATAGACGCCACATAGTAACACTCGCTTTTTTATTAATTATGATCGCTCACCCACTTCCCATTCCATGAAGAATTTGGAAGCCTATTTTTGACTCCAGCAAAATAAATGGATTTTACGTCAGGACGCGTGCAAGAATGTAAGTAGTAATACTTAATCATTAATCCAGTTAAAGATTTATTTAAATCGACTTGACGTTCAAAAATATTTCCGGGGAGATTTTTAGGTAATTGATTATAAAAAGGTGGACAACAGATAACGTCAGCAATCTCGAACTTTATTTGATAAAATAAAGCTAAACGTCGATAACCATTATTTACATTTAGCGCTCTTGCTACTAAAGGATAATCATCATTATCACCACGATCTTGTTTGTCCATATCGAACCACAGCAAGAAGTCGGGTGGAACATCAGACAAATGTATTGGATGTAAGTGACTGTAGTACCACCAAGAGTCACTAGGAGTATAGTCAATTTGTACCATATCCCGATCAATATTTTTATTTGTGGAACTAAAAGTGT
>BLMQ01000040.1:0-20113 GCA_011958095.1 Lactobacillaceae bacterium
AGCCGCCTAAAATTTTTATCTATTTGATCTGTATACTTGACGGGACATAGTGCCCTTAAAGAAATGGGAGACTTTTTCGATTTAAAGAACTAAATAAATCACCGAACTCACTACCTATCAAAATCTCCCGTACTACATGATGAAAATATTTTTTAAAATTAATTTACTTTGACTACTCACTGCAATCATGATTGTGGTGAGTATTTTAATTTAAAACAAAAATAAAGGTGCCCTATTTGGACACCTTCAATACCGGTCTTGGGACGCTTAAGGCGCTCTTTATTCATCAACTTAGTATCAGTGATGAACAAGCTTAATTCTAGCATAAAAAAATTCCAGTGAATACCATGATGATAGTGAGTAACCATACATACTGAGATAACCTTATGATGCACATATTAGTAAGATAAACAAAAAGGATGCCGATTAAGGCACCCTATTTACCGGTACGGATTAAGTAACGAACTGAATCCACTTTGCATGCCGGTGCTTCTCATCTGATATGTATATTATAGTATAAATAAATTATGGTACAATAGCTATTGCGTGTCGGGAGTAGCGATCAAAACTTACGCGCAAAAGGGGCGAATTCTCCTATGAAGTTTGTACTTCTCATTCTGATCGTACCGAATAGGCTCGTTAAGCAACTGCTACATTTTGTAAAGGTTGCAATCAAAAAGGCTCTCAAACGCCTAACTGAGAAACTACTTGGTTATCTAAACGGTAAAAGCTGTAATTATTAGGGAGTAATTTATGAAGAAAATAAGTCTTATTTGTGTTGCTGTTGTTGCTGGCCTATCGCTAGCAGGCTGTCGTCACTCAGCATCACAGAAAAATAATAAGGAAACCACTGAATCATCCAGCGTGAAAAAACATCATACTCATGATGATAATCAAGATGATGATTTTTCATTAAATCTTGTAAGTTCAGGTGATCAAGATACTGATTCGAATGATTTAGATATTAATGTTCCATCTGTTCCATCATCTAGCACTTCGACTAGTTCAGCATCAAATATCCAAGTACCCCACTTTAATTCTAATGGTACTGGTTCCCCTACTTCTGGTGGTGATCCAAAAGTTCAAGCTGAAACCGCAAGAATACAACATGATTGGAATGTTAAACATGGTATTGAAAATCCTGATGGTAGTGAAACACAAAACTTCCAAAATTGGGTAGCTAAACGGGATCAGGTAGAAGCAAATGGACAAAGTATGCCCGACTATGATCAAAATCAACGATATTAAATGGGGGAAGATTAATGAATACTGAAAGTAATAAGAAAGAACCACAATTTTGGAAAGGTGATCCTTCTGGTGGTTTTGCAACTGGACTAGTCGCTGGATTCATCATTGGGCTAATTAATATTTGTTCATTCAATATTCCTTGGTTGGGAAGAATTTGTTTCATAGCGATCTGGCTCGTCATGGGGACACAACCCCGATTTAAGGACACACGCACACCAGAAGAAATTGCTAAGGATAAAGAAGAACAAGATCAAAAGTTTGAGGAAATAAGAGAACAAGCTAAAGCAAGAGAAGCTGAACGTCAAGCAACCAAAGAACAAAAACGCGAAGTAAAAATGCAAAAGAATGAGCTGAAACTTCAAAAGAACCAACTTAAGATTCAGAAACATCAACTTAAAAACCGCAATAAAATAAAATGCCCCAAGTGTAGAAGTACAAACGTACAACCACTCGGAGTTCACAAGAAAGGTTTTTCGGTTGGTAAGGCTGTCGGAGGCACGCACCATTTTGGTTGGTGGAGCTGGCTCACTTGCTGGGTTTGCTGGTAATAATTCAAAGAAAACTGATTTTGTATGCATGAATTGTGGGAAGCAATTCAAGAGATAAAATTGTTCTTACAAAGAAGGAAAACTATGAAAAATAATATAGTATCTATACTATCTATAATCTCAGGATTATTTCCTACTATAATAGCTATTATTTATTATGTTTATATTTCAGAACATTTAACGCCTGCTGAAAGAATCCTCTTATCCATTAAAGATAAATTTTATATATATATTACAACAGTAGGGTTGGCCTTAGTAGTTTTTATATCTTTCACCGTTTTTACAGTTTTTACATATTTTATAGATGCTTATTCGTTTTTGATTTGTTCAATTATAATTATTAATATTTTGTTATTATTTATTCTTGTTAATTTTATGGCTTATCATCATCCGATTAATGTTTATTTAATCATTGATAATTCCCAATTTAAATTATTAAATAAACTAGATAGTGCTCACATTTCTGTGCGTCCACGATTCGGAAGCGATAATGAATTAATGATTTTCAATATTTCTCAACTTGAGAATCATGTATTAAGAGAAGAATATCATCTCAAAAAGCCAAAAAGTGAAGATTGGATTGTTACCTTTATTGTCAGCTTAATGACTTCTTTATCAACCATAATAATCATAGTGTCGATTAAAAATAATCTTTATGTTCATGATTTGATAATTACATGTATTGTTAGTGTAATTTCTTCAGTATTTATCATGTATCGCAAAAAAAGAAACACATAATTGTAGTTTTCTAAGGATTTAAATGATCTTTGTCCAACTAAATTGATGACATTAAAAGCTATTTAATATTCAAGTTTTAAACCGGTCGAAATCGACCGGTTTAAAAAACACTATAAAAGAACATATGTACGGGGAGGACTGTTTAGTATGAATAAAAATGAACTGCTGGAATATATCGATAATAACTCTACTGCAATTACTATTTTTAAGGATAAGGTTCGCACGGAACAAGAAGCCAAAAATAAAAAGCGCCAACCTGCTAAGCGATGGAACGAAGCTAAGATTGAGCGCAATGTAGATAAATTTACTGATGATTTTATCAGTAATGTTTACGATAAAATCTACAAAGAAATGAAAGCTAATCGAAACACTCCTAGTCAAGAGTGGATTAATTTCCTTGAGACTAACGAAATTCTTGATGATTTAGAAGAATCTGTAAGCATGATGGAGATTGGAGAAGATTAATTATGTGGATACAAGAACGTGGTAAATACACTCGCTTATGTGAACGATATAAAGATCCCCTCACCAATAAGCCTAAAATAGCATCTATTGGGCTAAAAGATAAACGCAAAAAAACTATCAAAGAAGCAAGCATAGCCTTAACAAATAAAATCAATAAGCAAATTAGTGAAGTTAAGCAAGGCAAAATAATTCATGGAATTACCCTTAAACAATTACTTGATGAGTATACTGACTATGAAGAACCAAGAATTAAAAGATCAACATACTATAATCATCAAACAATGGTTAACACCTTACTAGATATTTTTGGTAAAGATGCACTCATTGAGAACTTTACTCCCCTCGTTATTACAGATACTCTCGAAAAGCTTATGTATGGCGACAGAGATCTATCAAGTGGCTATGTATCCCGGTATAAGTATTATCTACATAAAGTGATTGATTATGCCGTCAAACATTCATATATAAAAGAAAATCCTGTTGATAAAGTTAAAATTGACTATAAGTCGTCTATAAGCGGACAACAAATAAAAGATAAATTTCTAGAAGATGATGAGTTAAAAGCTGTACTCGAATACCTATATAAGAATACTCGTATATATGGAGAACTGTGCGAATGGTTATATCTTACTGGCCTAAGATTTGGTGAAGCAGCTGCTTTAAGCTTTGATGACGTTTATACAAAAGACGATCACTGGTTTGTAGATATAACTGGAACACTTGAATATGAGCATGTAAAAATAAAAGATCAAGGAAAAAGTGATACACCAAAGACCGCATCATCTGTTAGATCAGTTGTTCTTCCACAAAAAGCTGTTCAAATTTATCAAAAGCTAAAAAAGAAATCTAATGGTAAAGGGTTTATATTTGCCACTGAAAACGGAACGCCAATTCAAACGTCCTCAGTAAATACTGTTTTAAGATCAGCAAAGAAGAAACTTAAACTTAATAAGCCATTAAGCACTCATGTATTTAGACATACTCATATTTCAAAAATGGCAGAATTAGATATTCCGTTATATGTAATTCAGCAACGAGTTGGTCATTCAAACAGTAAAATTACCTCTCAAATATATCTTCACGTTACTCAAAATGCAATAAAAAAAGAAGCATCAAAACTTGATCAGCTTTAATTTTGCTAACAAATTGCTAACAAAGGCATTATTTCGAGTATTAAATGCTTCTTTTTTCTTAAAAAAAAATTTAAAAACAAAAAAGAACCCTTGATACACAAGGGTTCTGCACTACTAGTTATCGCGACGACGTTCAGCGATACGAGTAGCCTTACCAGTACGTTCGCGTAAGTAGTAAAGCTTAGCACGACGTACACGACCGTAACGAAGAACATCAATCTTGTCAACACGTGGTGAGTGAACTGGGAAAGTACGTTCAACACCTACACCGTTACTGATCTTACGTACAGTGTAAGTAGCACTGATACCAGCACCATGGCGCTTGATAACAACACCTTCGAACATTTGGATACGTTCACGTGAACCTTCAACGATCCGAGCGTGAACCCGAACAGTATCACCGGCACGGAATTCTGGAATATCATCCCGTAATTGACTAGCAGTAATCTTTTCGATTAACTTGTTTTGACGCATAATATATTTCTTTCCTTTCGCCGACATTCATGTCCTGTATGACGGGCAGCGGAATACCGTTATTCACAGCTAAACAGCCAATAACTACTATACATTGTTTTCAGCTGTCTTTCAAGGGTAAATTAGTGGGTTTCTTTATTAATGATTGAATGACGAATCCCATAGATAAAGTAAATTAACAAACCAATCACGAACCAACCAACCATTAAAATTTTTGCATCAGTATTTAGGCCCCAGAAGATCACGGCCGAAAAGATCGCCGAAATTGCTGGAAGTACTGGATATAACGGCATCTTGAACTGAGCTTCAGGCAAATCTACCCCTTCTCGCGGACGCAAGGCATAAATTCCCAGAGAAACAAAGATAAATGCGACCAGGGTTCCCGCAGAAACAAGGGTTGCCAAGAAAGTAAATGGGAAAACAGAACCCAAGATCATGGCCAAGAAAGTAATCATCCATAATGCGTGATTAGGGACGTGCTTATCATCGATTTGTCCGAGTGATTTTGGTAGTAATCCATCCCGTCCAAACGCATAGATTAGTCGAGAGGAAGCTAAAAGGATTGCGATTAACGCAGAGAAAATACCAACAATCGCTACAATGGAAAGCAAATTCGCCGTAATGTAGTGTCCAGACTGCCTTAAAGCCCAGGCTGCTGGTTCTGCATTATTTGCATAACGGCTATATTTAAACATCCCCACTAATACGAGCGAAACCGCAATAAAGAAGCCTGTTCCTAGTAATAGCGTCCCGATCAATCCTCGTGGCATTGTCTTTTGCGGATTAATCGTTTCAGCTGTATTAGCCGCAATCGCATCAAAGCCGACATAAGCAATAAAGATTTGCGCAGTCCCAGCTAAGATTCCCTGCCAGCCTCCAAAAGTGGTGCCTGGTTGATGAGCGGGAAGAAATGGGACATAGTTTTGCGGATGGATTGCAGTTACCCCCACAACGATAAACATTAAAATTACTAGTAGTTTTACACTAACAATAATATTTTCAATCCGGCTAACCTGATGAACGCCACGGGAAATTAAGATTCCAACAATTAGAATTGCAAAGGCGGCCAGAATATCAATATAAGACCCTGTATGTGGATCAAACCCACCAGTTAAGGCATGCGGTAATTTAATCCCAAAGCTGCCCAAAAAGCCTTGCATATAGGCTGACCATCCAGACGCAACAAAAGCAACTGAAATAAAATACTCAGCTAAAAGCGCCCAACCAGCAATCCAGCCAAAGAATTCACCAAACAAAACATTGATCCAGGAAAAGGCGGAACCAGCAAAAGGCAGTACCGAGGACGTTTCCGCATAAGCTAATGCTGATAATCCCGCGCCGATTGCAGCTACAATGAAGGCCAATGGAACCGCGGGACCAGTATGCTCAGCTGCCACAATCCCTGGCAAAGTAAAGATAGCAGTTCCCACGACCATCCCCGTTCCTAGTCCAATTAAGTCTCTTGTTCGCAAACTAGGGGTTAACTGTGCATCCTTTTCTTCATAAACACGGGGGTTTTGCTTAAGAAATAATCGTTTAATTAATTTTTTCATTCACGTCACCTTAGTCTGGAACAGTTGGATCTTCATCCAGCTTAATATCTTCTAACATTAATTGCTGTTCCCGACTGAGCTTAGCAGTTTTTAAAAGATCTGGTCGGCGGTGAAGCGTCCGTCGTAGCGATTCACGCATCCGCCATTCTTTAATTTTTTGATGATTGCCACTTGTAAGAACTTCCGGTACCTTCATCCCCCGAAAATCTGCCGGACGTGTATATTGAGGATATTCTAGCAAACCGTTACTAAATGAATCTCCCATTGGTGAAGACATGTTGCCGAGGACACCAGGAACAAAGCGGACGGTCGCATCAATCATCACCATCGCTGCTAATTCCCCGCCTGTTAACACATAGTCACCAAGAGATGCTTCATCGGTGACTAAATTACGGATTCGTTCATCATATCCTTCATAATGACCACAGATAAATGTTAAGTGATCTTCTTGGGCTAACTCTTTGGCGTAGGCTTGATCAAACTTTCGACCAGCGGGATCCATTAAAATAACCCGTCCCTTTGAATACTGATCTTTCGTTTGTTCATGAATTGCATCCATTGCGTCAAAAATCGGTTGCGCTTGAAGAAGCATCCCTGCTCCACCACCAAATGGAGCATCGTCAACATGATTATGCTTATCGGTAGTATATTGACGAAAATCGGTCACATTAATGTCGATAAATCCATTATCTTGTGCCTTACCGATAATGGATTCCCCCATTGTTGCTTGAAACATATTGGGGAACAAGCTTAAAATATCAATCCTCATTATTCAAGTCCTTCCATTAATTCGACTGTTACAAGATTCTTATCAAGATCAACGTTTTTAACAACATCATCAATCACTGGTAATAATAAATCCCGTTTTTCTGGGCGTTCAACAACCCACACATCATTCGCACCAGGAGATAGAATTTCCTTAATTTTCCCTAGGTGACGGCCATCTGTTGTTTCAACGTCTAATCCAATAATCTGGTGGTAGTAATATTGACCATCGTCTAAGGGTTGTTGATCATCAGCACTGACCATTAATTCATGGTCACGGAATTGTTCAACATCATTGATATTATCATAGCCGACAAACTTAACAAGAACAAAGCCCTTATGTTGCCGCGTACTTTCAATCGTCAATGGTAAAGGCTCGCCTGATTGTTGTAGGTACAAGGTATTTCCCTTGGCAAATCGTTCATCAATAAAATCAGTAGTTGCTAATACGCGCACTTCTCCGCGAACACCATGAGTATTTACAATTTTACCAACATTATAATATTCCATAAATTCCTCCTGAAAAGACAAAAACTCCCACAGATTAGTGTGGGAGTTTTAAATTTAGTGACGATGGTCATTAATCAATAACCGGACTCGCTTAGAGTTAGCCCGTCGAGATTGAGCACCCTCGACTATTGTTCGCAATGCTGCGGCAACGTGTCCCTGTCGACCAATTAGACGGCCAACATCATTGGGAGCAACATCAATTATATAACGATGGTAACGTCCATCATCTTTTTGGGTAATTGACAATGCCTGTGGCTGCTTCAATAGCGGAATAACTAAACTACGAATTAACGACTCAATATCTGTCTCAGCCATGACTGATTATCACTACTTCTTAGCGTACTTTGCTTCGTGGTACTTCTTCATAACGCCAGCTGCTTGAAGCATGTTACGAACAGTATCTGAAGGTTGAGCACCCTTTTGTAACCATTCCATAACAGCGTCTTCATCAAACTTGACTTCCTTAGGAGTAGTCAATGGGTTGTAAGTACCTACTGAAGTAATAAAACGACCATCACGTGGGGCACGTGAGTCAGCTACAACGATCCGGTAGAATGGACGCTTCTTTGAACCCATGCGCTTTAAACGAATTTTAACAGACATTCTTTGCACCTCCCTGATTTCTTTTAACAGATAATAATATACCAGTGTTCAAATAGAATGTAAAGTATTTTTTCTTGACAGGCTTAAATTTTTTGAAATTATTTTTTCTTTCGTAATTTACGAAGCTTTTTAATGCGTTTTTGCTTGTCTTTTTTCATTTTTCGCGCCATACGATTCATTGCCATTTGTCCCATCTTACCACCTGGCATTTGTCCGCCAAGCATATTTTGTATTCCATTGAAGTTACCGTTTGTAACCTGCTTCATCATCTTACGCATTTGATTAAATTGCTTAATCATTCGGTTAACTTCAACAATTGGCCGTCCCGCACCAGCTGCTAAACGACGACGACGACTAGGATTCATTATATCAGGGTTTTCACGTTCTTCTGGCGTCATTGAAAGAACAATGGCCCGGATATGAGCAAATTGCTTAGGATCCAAATTAAGATTCTTCAAGGCAGGGTTATTAGCCATCCCCGGCATCATCTTAATAATGTTTTCCAACGGTCCCATCTTGGTAACCTGATCCATTTGTGCCAAGAAATCATTATAGTCAAATGTGTTCTCACGCATTTTATCCATTGTTTCTTGGGCTTGTTCTTCATCAAAATTCTTTTGGGCCTTTTCAATCAGGGTCATCATGTCTCCCATACCCAAAATCCGTGAAGCCATCCGGTCAGGGTGGAAGACATCAAGATCCTCCATCTTTTCCCCTTCACCGACAAACTTAATTGGCTTACCTGTGACTGCCCGGATTGACATGGCAGCCCCACCACGGGTATCACCATCTAATTTGGTTAAGATAACCCCGGTGATATCAAGTTTATCATCGAATCCTTGAGCCGTATTAACCGCGTTTTGACCAGTCATCGAATCAATAACAAGCAAAATTTCATTTGGATTTACTAGCTCTTTAATGTTTGCAAGCTCATCCATTAATTGTTCATCAATCTGGAGCCGACCAGCAGTATCAATAATGACATAATCATTATGATTTTTCTTGGCTACTTCCATCCCTTCGCGAACAATTTCTACTGGATCAACGTCTGTCCCCTTTTCAAAAACAGGAACATCGATCTGATCGGCGACTTGTTGTAACTGAGTAATAGCGGCAGGACGGTAAACGTCGGCCGCAATAAACATTGGCCGCGCGTGATTTTCATTCTTTAATCGTAAAGCCAATTTACCGGCAGTGGTCGTCTTACCTGCCCCTTGAAGACCAACCATCATGATAACAGTTGGAATGTGCGGTGCTTTATTAAGCGGAACCGCTTCTTCCCCCATCAGCTTTGTCAACTCATCATTAACAATTTTAACGATTTGTTGGGCTGGATTTAACCCTTTCAATACTTCCGCCCCGGCTGCTTTTTCCCGAACGGTCTTTACAAAGTCTTTTACAACTTTAAAGTTAACATCGGCTTCTAAAAGAGCGAGCCGAATCTCACGCATCGTTTCCCGAAGATCAGCTTCTGTAACTTTGGGTTTGCGTCGTAATTTTTCCATCGCCTTTTGCAGACGATCTGTTAAACCTTCAAATGCCATTTTATTCTTCCTCCAAGCTTTCCAGATGATTTACTAAGTGATTGAGCGTTTCATCATCTGGATAGTTTTCTCGGACGTATCGTTGAATTCGATCCGCCTGTTGATTACGAACTTGAAATTCAGCATACAAATGCAATTTGGCCTCGTAATCTTCTAATATGCTTTCTGTGCGCTTTATATTATCATATACGGCTTGACGACTAACATGGAAATTCTCGGCAATTTCGCCCAATGAGTAGTCATCCCCGTAATAAAGCTCTAAATAATCATTTTGTTTTTTGGTTAATAAGGGTTGGTAAAACTCAAATAATGAATTTATCCGATAATTCTTTTCAATTTCCATATCGTCACACCTGCCTAGTCAACTTCGACTAACCCTTTGAACAGGCCATAAACAAAGTCGCCAGCATCAAACTTCTGGAGGTCGTCTACCTTTTCACCAAGCCCCACATACTTAACCGGTAAGTGGAGTTCATTACGGATAGCAAGGACAATTCCCCCACGAGCAGTTCCGTCTAGTTTTGTTAAAACAATCCCAGTTACATCGGTACTTTCCTTGAATAGCTTAGCCTGGTTAAGAGCGTTTTGCCCAGTTGTTGCATCTAAGACTAACAGTACTTCATGAGGAGCATCTGGAATCTCACGAGTAAGGATGCGCTTCATCTTAGCTAACTCATTCATCAAGTTAACCTTGTTTTGGAGACGACCAGCAGTATCAACGAACAAGATATCATAGTTTTCATCTTTTGCCCGTTTTACTGCATCAAAGACGACAGCCGCTGGATCACCGTTTTCTGGTCCGGTAACGATGTCAACACCGTCGCGTTTTGCCCACACATCTAATTGCTCAGTGGCCCCCGCCCGGAACGTATCAGCAGCCGCTAGAAGAACTTTCTTACCTTGCTTCTTAAAGAGGGCGGCCATCTTACCAATTGTTGTTGTCTTTCCGGCTCCATTAACACCGACAAACATAATAACAGTTGGTCCTTCTTTTGCCATGGTTAAGTCAGGATTTTCGTCTTGACCAACCTCATCGTAAAGTTCGACCATTTTTTCAATAATGACGTTGGAAACATCCTGCTTGCTCTTAGCATTTTGCAGTTTTACTTCTTCTCGCAATTCATCACTGAGCTTCATTGCCATATCATAGCCGACATCAGATTCAATTAACATATCTTCAAGATCATCAAAGAAGTCTTCATCAACATGCCGGAAATTAGCCAAGAACTTATTTAACCGTGCCCCGAAGCCTGTCCGGGACTTCTCAAGCCCACGATCGTATTTCTTAACTGTTTCAGATTCTTGATCCTCTTCTGGTTCAGGGGAAGGTTGTTGCTCCTGCTCCTCATCACCATCATTTTCTTCAGAATTATCAGTCTCATTTGATTCTTCAGTAGTTGAGGAATCTTCTGCCACTTCTTCTTTAGTTGGCATTATTGGTTCTTCAACTGTTTTTTCTTCTTCTGCAACGGGTTCGGTCGGTTCAACGGCTGTTTCAGTTTCAGCAGAATTAGAAGAAGATGGTTCTTCTGCAGAAATAGTTTCTTCCGGAGTACTAGACGACGGTACTTCTTCTTCAGAAACACTTGAGTCTGCCACCTCTTCTGAGTGACTTTCCTCGCTAGGCTCCTCTTCTTTTTCTTCTTTAACCCCATTATGAAGCGTTTCACGAGTTCCATCCGGGTTAATCTTTTCTTCATAGCTATCGGCAGGAGGAATATTTACCGGTTCCGGATGAGTTGGGGCAGAAGCCGGCGCCGCACTCGTCGCATCGGCTGATTCATCTTCATGCGCGGTTTCAGATTGAACAACTGCGCTTGAACTCTCAGGCGTTTTTTCCTCTTCTTTTTTCTTATGACGGCGGAAAATATCAAATAATCCCATACTTGAAGCCTCCTAAATTTAGTTAATTATCACTCTCTTGTAAAGTATCAACAACATCCACTGATACCATCTTTGAAACTCCTGATTCTTGCATTGTAACCCCGTACAATACATCGGCGTCCATCATCGTTCCCTTGCGGTGGGTAATGACGATAAATTGTGGACCTTCAGTACCAAATTTGCTGAGGTAGTGTGCAAACCGTTGTACATTGACCTCATCCAAGGCTGCCTCTGGTTCATCAAGAATTGCAAATGGAACTGGGCGGACTTTTAAAATAGCGAATAGTAAGGTAATCGCCGTTAATGCTCGTTCCCCACCTGATAACAATGAAAGATGTTGATTTTTCTTTCCTGGTGGCTGGGCCATAATATCGACCCCGGTTGTTAATAAGTCATGGGGATCGGTTAAGACAAGTTTAGCATGACCACCAGAGAAAATTTGTTGGAACGTCTCATCAAACTTTTGTGAAACCTGATTAAAAGTCGTAATAAACCGTTTCTTTACCTGGGCATCCATCTCACCCATCGTTTGATTAAGCTGAGCTCGAGAGGCGAGCAAGTCGTCTTGTTGACCCTTTAAGAAATCGTACCGTTCACGAACGCGCTCATATTCTTCAATCGCTCCAACATTAACTTGACCAAGATCATCCAATCCCCGCTTTAATAGCTTCAACCGGGTCGCTAAGGTCTCTTCGTCCAAGACACTCATCTGTTGGCGAGCTTCATCAATGGTCATGGAATATTGCTCAGATAATCGATTAAGAGCTTGCTCAACCATTGATTCATACTTCACGCGCTCTTCATTTAAGTTATTACGATCATCAAGGGCTGCCCGCTGGAGTTCTTGCAGACGATTATAATGTGCTTCGGCTTGTGACAGCTTTTGCTCAAGTTCTTCAAGAGCAACTGAATTATCTTCCAGTTGCACCTTAGCTTTTGCCTGCTCTTCTTTAGCATCTTTTAAGGCTGTCTGTGTCGATTTTTCACTTGTTGATTGACTAGCTGATTGAGTCGTTAACTCAGCGATTGCAATCGTGACCTTTTCTAAACTCTCCTCAACTTCTCGCCGTTGCCGGTTATACTCTTGACTTTGGCGTTGATATTGTTGAAGTCGTTCTTCAGCCACTGCAATTTTTTGTTGCATTTGTGCTAATTGTCGTGCCTGAGTCGACTCATCATTCTGTAATTCATCGATCTGGGTAAGAATTTGCTTAATCTTTGCAACAACTTGCGTCAATTTCTGGTTTACTTTATCAGCTTGTTCATTATTTTGTTGAACTTGTGATTCGTAATCCTGATGTTGAGTGTCTTGCTGTTTATTTTGGGTTTCTAAAATCTGGACCCGATTAGTAAGCGTCTCATGCTTACTTGAGATCAACTGGCAATTACTTTCTTGCTCATGAAATTTATCCTGTAAAGTCTGAACTTGTTGCTGATAATCAGCTACTACTTGTTCGTTCGCTTTTTGCGCTTGTTGTAGTTTAGCAATTTCTTGCTCTAAGTTTGCTGCAAGCTGTTCCTGTTTTTTTAGCTCTTCTTCTAGTTGCTTAGCCATTTGCTTTTGACTTAAGAGTCCTGTTCGTTGACTACGGGTGGCTCCCCCAGTCATCGCTCCACTAGCATTGATCAACTGACCGTCAAGAGTTACCACCCGTACCATATGACGACCTGCACGAGCAATCTCAGTGGCATGATCAAGGTTGTCAGCAATAACCGTTGTTCCTAGTAAGTGGTCAGCAATAATCTGAAACTTTTGATCAAACCTAATAAGCTCTGTTGCTCGACCCAAAAAGCCAGGGAGGCCAGTTAGTTGTGGCCAGATGTTTAATGGTCGCCGGTGGCTAAGCGTATCAAGCGGCAAAATAGTTACCCGGCCAGCGCGCGTCTTAATCAAGAAGTTAATAATTGCTTTGGCAGTAGCTTGCCGATCAACAACTAATTGCTGAAGCTGACTTCCTAATACTGTTTCAATCGCTTGCGTGTACTTGGCAGGAACATCAAATAATTCGCTGACTGCTCCAGCTAACCCAGGAAATTGCTGCCGTTGCCGAAGGACTTCTTGAACTCCCCGGTAATAGCCGCTATATTCATCGGCCATTGACTGGTAAGCATTAATTCGCGACTTAAGTGACCGGACATCTCCCAATGCTTCATACCAATCACGTTGGTTGGTTTGATACTTGTAATTAAGTTTTTCACGGTGATCTCGAGCTGCTTTTAGTTTTTCACTGACAGTCTGTAGGCTTCCCTTAGTAATGGCTGCTTCTTGTTGGTAGCGGTCATATTCTTGATTAATTTCTGCAAGCTGGTTCTTAGTAGCGTCAAGTTCTTCGACATTCTGACGTTGAAGACTCATCGCCTGTTCATGATTACGTAACAAGAAAGATTGCTGATTGTGAATCGTTGTTCTTTCCTGCATCAAGCTAACTTGTTGGTTACGTAAATCCTCTACTTGCTGTTTTAGGGTCGCAATCCGCTCACTGCTACTCATCTTTCTGGCTGTTTCGAACTCAGCTTGCTGACTATTAATCAGCACTTTTTGTTCAGCCAATTGCTCGTCATTTGCCTGTTGGCTTGCCTTAACCTCTTTTAAGCGTGCATTGAGTTCAGCCTGTTGGGCAGTTAACCGTCGCTGCTCATTTTCACGCTGTTCGCGGCGAACACTGGAAACCGATTGCTGATTCTCGTACTTAGCAATTGCCTCCGTTTGATTTAAGATGATCGCTTGAAGTCGATCCTTAGTTGCGTTTAGTTGTTGGCGCTTTTGCTTCAAATTATCAAGCTGTTGCTGATCACGGCCTGCTTGTCCTTGATAGTCCTTCACCATCGCTTCCGCTTGTTCAAGCTTGACACCTAATTTGGTTAACTTATCATAGTACTCATCATAATGACGAACTGTTTGTGTCCGATCAAGCACATCAAATTGCTTCTTTTGTTCCAAGTAATCTTGGGCAATTGCACTTTGTTCTTCTAAAGGTTCAATCTGCTTTTCTAACTCACTAATAATGTCATTTACCCGGTTAAGGTTTTCCATCGTCGTAGTAAGTCGCTTTTCAGCTGTTTCTTTATTCTTCTTATACTTGGCAACGCCAGCAACGGTTTCAATAATTCCCCGCCGATCAATTGGTTTACCGTTAAAAATTTCTTCAATCCGTCCCTGGGAAATAATAGAAAAGGATTCTCGACCTAAACCAGAATCAATGAATAAGTCTGTAATGTCCTTTAAGCGGACATTTTGGTCATTGATTAAGTACTCACTATCACCATTGCGGTATATTTTACGAGTAATGGTAAGCTCAGTAAATTCACTAGCTAAGTAATGATCGCTATTATCTAGCGTAATCGAAACTAGGGCCCGGTTTAAAGGTTTACGATCTGATGACCCATTAAAGATAACATCAGCCATCCGATCTCCCCGTAAATGATGAGCCGACTGTTCGCCCATTACCCATTGAATAGCTTCGATAATATTACTCTTTCCACTACCATTCGGACCAACAATCCCTGTCATTCCGGGCTCAAATTTAATTGTTGTTTTTTGGGCAAAGGACTTAAAGCCGTCCAAAGTTAAAGACAATAATTGCATCAGTTATTCCTACTTACTATTTATTTTTATTTCTCATATTATCAAGTGCCTGTTGTGCTGCTTGCATTTCAGCATGCTTCTTTGATGAGCCCTTTCCTTCACCGATAACGTCACCGTTAGCAGTAACATTTACTTTAAATTCAGGGTCATTTTCTGTTCCGCTTTCCTCCACCAAATGATATTCAATGGCAATATCACCGTCACGTTGGAGAAATTCCTGAAGACTAGTCTTGGCATCAACAGCATGATCAAACCAGCCCATATCAAGTTTAGGAAAGATAACCCGTTGAACAAATTTTTCGACTGCTGGTCGGCCTTGATCTAAATAGAGGGCACCAATAAATGATTCAAAAATATCACATAGCAAGCCTGGCCGTTCTCTTGCGCCGGCCATTTCCTCACCATGACCCAAGCGAATGTATTGATCAAAGTGACATTCCTTGGCAAATTTAGAAAAACTATCTTCACATACCATTGCCGCTCTTAAGCGAGTAAGTTTTCCCTGCGGCAATTCAGGGAAACGTTTATAAATATATTCTGAAACGATCAGTTCCAACACAGCATCGCCAAGAAATTCAATCCGTTCGTAATATTTTAATCCTTGGTTAGGATGTTCATTTACATATGAAGCTTGAGTAAAAGCTTCTGCTAATAAAGCAGGATTATCAAAATGAATATTAAATTCCTTGGCCAGGTAGTCTTGTAATTCTTCGATCATAAAAAATTCCTTTCGTTTTTGACTTAAATTATAAAAAAATGTCTAAGGCCTATTATACTAAACAACCCGCTATTCCGCAGGTAATTTTAATAATATTCAAAAAAATTAAAGGCTGTGAAAAAACTTTCGCCTTTTCTCAGCCCCTTACTTTTCTACCTTAATAATTAAACAGTTCGATTAGTTGGCAGTGTGTTCTGCAATGTAATCAACAACTTCACCGATTGTACTTAACTTTTCAGCATCTTCATCATTAATTTCTTCACCAAACGTATCCTCTAATTCGAGAACAAATTCAACAAAATCAATTGAATCAGCATCTAAATCTGTCTTTAAGTTCAAATCATCAGTAATCTTAGCCCGATCAACATCAAAATGGTCAGCAACAATCTCTGAAACCTTATTAAAGATTTCTGTTTTCTTATTATCAGCCATTATTATTAACCTCTCTTTACTAGTTCGCTACTTATTCTATTCGTTTTTCTGAGAATTGTCTAGATTTTCGGTGTTATCGAAAAATTCAACCGTTTTTTCAATTACACCTGTTTTGAGCATTGTTCTAATTTGACTAATTGTATTTTTCACTGCTAAAGCATCAGCAGATCCATGAGTTTTAACAACTGGTGCCTTCAGTCCTAATAAAACCGCCCCACCATAAGTTGAAGCACTCATTTTTTGCCCTATTTGATGGAAAACTGGCTTTAGCATAAGATAACCTAACTTAGCACGGAGACCACCATGTAAGATTCCATCTTTAATTAACGTCATCATCATCTTAGCGGTTCCTTCAGTCGCTTTCAAGGCCGCATTTGCCGTCCACCCATCACTTACGACAACATCTGCCTTGCCAAACAGGAGGTCGCCAGATTCAATATTGCCGACAAAATTCAAATCGTCTTTGCTATTGAGGATTTGCCATACTTCTTTATGTAATTTGTCACCCTTATCTTCTTCTGCCCCATTGTTTAATAGCGCAATCCGAGGGTTCGCAACTCCCAATACATTTTCGGCATAGAATTTACCAAGGTAAGCATATTGTTCCAAATTTTTCTCTTTGCTTTCAGCATTTGCACCAGTATCGAGGTAGACAAAATTGTGTCGACTAGCACCCGGCTTGGCAATTGGCAAAATACTAGTGAGTCCCGGACGGTCAATTCCTTTAATACGGCCAACAATGAAGAGGCCGGCCGCCAAAATTGCCCCAGTGTTTCCCGCAGAAAAGAAGGCATCAGCTTTGCCTTCTTTAACTGCTGTTGCCGCGCGAACAATTGACGAATCTTTTTTTCGCCGAATCGCCCGGACTGGTTCTTCACCCATTGAAATCTCTTCACTGGTAGCAACAATATTAAGCCGCTCATTATTTTTTATTAAGGGTTTAACCTTGTCTGGATTTCCATAAAGGTCAAATTCTAGGTCGGGGTAAAGGTCTCGGGCCTCTTCTACCCCTTCAATGATTACTCGGGGAGCATTATCTCCACCCATTGCATCAACAGCAATTTTCATAAAATCTCCTCCTCATATTAGTCAAAGTGCGTCTCAAGTTCATGACGCTTTAAATATAAAACAAGTGGCTGATTTTCATCGACCTGATCCCAATTGGGCATGCCTAATAGGTTCCCAGCATCTGCACGGGCAATTTGCAGCATTTTCAAATCAGCAACCGGATCACCCACTTTAAATTCTGGCATCCCCGATTGCTTTTTTCCTAAAACATCTCCAGATCCCCGTAGTTTCAAGTCTTGCTCAGCTATTTTAAATCCATCGTCAGTAGCTACCATCGTTTTCATCCGAGCTTTTCCTTCATCGGTTTTCGGATCGGCAATTAAGAGACAATAGCTTTGCCGGCTGCCTCGACCAACCCGACCACGTAATTGGTGAAGCTGTGCAAGCCCAAAACGATCAGCATCATATATAACCATTACCGTTGCATTAGGATTATCAACACCAACTTCAATAACCGTGGTTGCAACTAAAACTTGAAGCTCACCAGATTTAAACTGGCGCATCGCTTCATCTTTTTCTTCCGTCCCCATTCGTCCATGGAGTAAGCCCACTTTATAAGCTGGCTCAAGATCGGCCGATAGCTGATTATAAAGATCAGTCGCGTTTTGTACATCTAGGGCCGCTGATTCCTCAATCAAAGGACTCACAACATACGCCTGTGCTCCTTGCTTTAATTGTTCACGCAAGAAATGGATTGCTGCGGCATGTTGGTTAGACTGCAGCCACTTTGTTTGAATTGGTTTTCGACCAGCCGGTAATTGGTCAATTATCGAAACATCCATTTCACCATAATTAGTAATCGCTAGTGTCCGTGGGATAGGGGTCGCTGTCATGGCTAATACATCAGGATGTTCGCCTTTTTCACGAAGTTGCTGACGCTGGTTGACCCCAAAACGGTGCTGTTCATCAGTAATTACCAGACCAAGATTAGCATACTCGACTCCATCTTGAATTAGCGCATGGGTTCCGACAATGAGGTTGACATCCCCCCGCTTCATCGCCGTCAATAGTTCCCGATGTTGCTTAGCAGTCAATGAACCAGTCAGAAGAGCAACCTGGACATGGGTTCCTTCAAAAATTTTCGCTAATTTCTCAGCATGTTGTCCTGCCAGAATTTCTGTCGGCGCCATTAAAGCTGCTTGATAACCGGCAGTAATAGCTGCATAAATGGCAATAGCAGCAACAATTGTCTTTCCAGAACCAACATCTCCCTGTAACAAGCGATTCATCTGGTATGGTTGACGCATATCACGGCAAATTTCATTAACAACCCGTTTTTGGGCATCAGTTAATTCAAATGGGAGTCCGCCAATAAATTCTTTTAACTCGTCATTATGGTATAAAATCCGTTCGCCATCTTCTTGACGGTGGGCACGGCGAATCGCTTGCAGCCGTAACTGAAACAGGAAAAACTCTTCGTAAGCTGCTGTTCGGCGGGCGGCTTTTGCTGTTGCCTGAGTTTGTGGAAAGTGAATTTCCTTAATCATTTGTCGCCGATCCATTAACCGGTATCGTTGACGAATCGTTTCTGGCAAATACGTTGGAATGATATTGGCATATTCCTCGTAAGCTTGACGAATAAAACTTTGGAGGACGTTTTGCCGGATATGCTTATTCACCGCATAGACCGCACCAAACTCATTTCGATCATCAGCTTTTTCCTTAAGAAGCTTGTTTCCTGTTACTTGACGGCGAGGTGCATCCCACTTTCCCATTACAGTTACTTGTTGATTTAGTTTGATTTGCTTTTTAATATAGGGCTGATTAAAAAAAGTTGCGATCACCACCTCATTACCTACCTGCATTCGAAAGGTAAGCCGGTTGCGCCGATAACCATAGCGGACCAAGAGCGGTTCTGACACTACTACTCCTTGAAGAGTAATTTTCTGTTTATCCTTGGCGCTTTCAATGTCTGTAGGCGTGAAATCGTTATAGCGAGTGGGATAATACGTCAACAAATCTTCAATAGTATCTATTCCCAGAGTAGCTAGATCTGCTACCCGCTTAGGACCAACTCCTTTTAAATTAGCGACGGAATCCGTTAAACTCCGCAAATCTTTCACCTCTTTTTTAACACAACCAGTAACCAAAATAGGAGTGGGAATAAAAGTAGTCCTTTATTAACCCACCCCTATAGGAATTAATTTAATGTGCCGCTATTCAACCGAAATCAGGTATGGATAAACTGGCTGACCACCATCGTAAATCTGAATATCTAATTCATCATCTACTTCTTCAACTGCTGCTTTAATTTCTTCAGCAGTTTTTTGATCACCACCAGCTCCATATAAGATCGTTACAATTTCACTATCCTCGTCAAGCATGGCTTTAACCATCTTAATAGCGGCTTCTTTCAGATCCAGATCAGTAGTGACGATTTTACCATCAACAATTCCCATGTAGTCATCTTTCTTGATTTCACGGCCATCAATTGTTGTATCACGAACAGCATTAGTAACCGCTCCACTGGCAACCGTATTTGTATTGGCTTCCATATTCGCTTGATTTTCGTCTAAAGATGCTTCTGGGTTGTACTCAAGCAACGCACTCATCGCTTGGGCAATCGTCTTACTGTGGACAATTTTTGTTGGAATATCAGCGACTTCAGCAGCTTGATCAGCAGTCATAAAGATGTTGCCGTTATTTGGCAGAACAATAGCTTGCTTAGCACCGCTATTATTAATGGCATCGAGAATATCTTGAGTACTTGGGTTCATTGTTTGACCACCTGTAATGATATGGGTCACACCCAAGCTCTTTAATAATTTCGCAATTCCTTCTCCTGATGCGACAGCAATAACAGCTGCAGAAGCTAAAAATGACCTTCAGACAGCTGTTATTGCT
>BLMQ01000041.1:0-9047 GCA_011958095.1 Lactobacillaceae bacterium
ACCGAACATTGGAGGCCTATTGTTGCTTGCGGGGGCTCGAAAACGAAGTCACAAGCGACTTCTGTCTCGCTCCCTTTTTTATATGCTTTTTTAGAACTCAATCCACTTTTTCTTTACTATTAAAATGAGCTGTTCCTTTTCCCCAGTAAAATCCTTGTTGTAAAATAACTGGATTCCCAGCAAATTTTTTAGCTAATTGTCGATTTGAAATTCCTTCAATAACAAAGGTAAGATGATGTTTTTTTGCAAAAGCTAACCAGGCGTCAACAAAACTTATCATCAGTTCATAATCTTCATCCTTAAAAAGTAATAGCGATAATTTAATTCGACTAACAACCTTTAGCTGTCTCTTAATGAATGCATAGCTATTACTACCCGCACACACATCATCAATCGCCAATTCAAAGCCCATTTCCTTAAGCCGTTGGATTTCTCTATCTAAGTAATCAAGACTATGAATCGTTTCGCGGCGTTCCGTAATCTCAATGGCCACATGATCATGATATGCTTCGCGAATCTCTGCTAAAAATTGCCAAATACTTTCAAATTTCATTTGACATGGTTCTAAATTAATATATATTTTGCGATTTTGTTGCTCTTTTAAAGCATTTTTTAATGATTTACGGCTCGCCTTAATCCATACATCGTTCCCCTCTTGCGTTGTGAGACTGTGCAAGAAATTAATTCCTGGAAATTCGCCATTATTATTTCGAATAAGCATTTCATAAGTGTCAATTTCAGCATTCATCGCTTGATCAACACTAAGGATTGGCTGAAATATATTGTACATTTTTATCCCTAACTTTTAATAATTGTTATTTATTTTACGTTCTAAACTAGGCTTTTGGGGACGTTGATGATGCTGATCGGTAACAATCCATCCCCGGCCATTGTTCTTTACACCATATAACATTTTATCAGCTCGCTTCAGGGTCGTGTCAAGTAATTCATCATTCAAACGATCAGTTAAACTGCATGAAAAGCTAATTGTTAATTTCATTCCCTCCTTGGTAACAATCGATTTATTATTAAAGAATTTTTCAATTGACTGTAGTAATTGATAAACCTCTTCTAGTGAATGGTTAGAAACTACAATAGTGAATTCTTCACCCCCGAAGCGATATACATAACCATGCTTGGGAAATGCGGAATGAATTTGTTCGCGAAAAACTGTTGAGAAATAATTTAACACTTCATTACCGACAAAGTGACCGTATGTATCATTTATCTTCTTAAAGTGATCAATATCTAATGCCCCGATTACGATATTATGGATTTCACTATTATTAGCTAATCGATTAATTTCTTGACTAAGCGCTCGGTAGTTAAGTAACCCTGTCAAATCGTCACGTTCACTTTCTTTTTCAAGAAGTTTTATTTTTTGCTCATTTTTCTTTTCACTATAAAAACGTTGCTCTTCAAACATCGCAATAACGAATAATCCTAACGTGGCTGCGGCAACACTTACAGGTGAAAAACTATGGTTAATCCCCAGCGATACTAACTCAACTATTCCTAGCGATGCAATGGCATAAAAATAACTAATTCTTTTAGAAATGCTACGCCACCGCGTTAAAACCAAACAAATTGTCGTAAAAATAATCGATTCAACGATCCAATACCACCAATCTTTTAGCGGCAAAATCCCCATCAAGTATTCCACGACATTCACAAACAACGGGGTTAGAGCTAATAATGCCCACCATATTTTGTACACTTTATCGCGAAAAAGCATTGTAACAGAAACAACTTGCATGAAAACAACTTGCCCGATATTAAATAAGGACAACTGAAACAAACAAAATTCCTGAATAAAGTAAGTAATTATAATAACGGCTCCTAGCCCCCAACTAGTTAACCGTGAATTCTTATACGAAACCCAATACCGTTCAAAATAAATTTGACTGATAATCATACAAATAACGATGATTGGTAAATAGAGTATCGCGTAAAAAAGTTTAAGCGCCAACTTATTTTCACCTTTTCAAACTTTATTTTTATTAATAGCTTTAAAATTGTACTTCTTATAGTCGAATTAATCTAGTAGACCTTTTATGGTTTGTATTAATCCATCATAAAAAGAGCAAGATTGGATAAAATTTCCAACTTTGCTCTTTTTTAAAATATATTCGTATTAACAATAATTTTGCGCTTTAGCTATTTGCGATAAAATCCAATAACCGATACATAACTCGCTTATTTTCAGCCGGAACGCCATGCTGAATGATTTCTCTTCCAGTTTGGTGGAGATCATTATGGTCTAATGGGTATTGATCATCATTTACAGCAATCTCGCGAACATTATCTGCTGTCGGCTCAAAGTGGAATTGAAGTCCGATTACATTACCGTTCATAACAAAGCCTTGATTTTTAACTAAGTCACTACTAAATAATAAGTCTGCTTGAGTTGGAACTTCAAACATCTCTTCGTGCCAATGTAAAGCAGTTAATTTTGGAGGAATATCAGAAATAAGATCACTTTTTAGATACACCGGCGCCCAACCGACTTCTTTATGTGGTGCCTTTTTTACGGCATAACCGAGTGTCTTAGCAATCTGTTGGGCTCCATAACACGCACCAAAAATTGGCTTATGAGTATCCAATAGTTGCTGAATTAAAACTCGTTCTTGCTTAATCCACGTTAAGTCGTCATTAGGGCTCATGGGACCGCCAAGAATAATCAACATATCAGTCTCATCAGCAGTCGGCAAATTACCAAACTGATAAGGATGATAAACGTACATCTCATGTCCGCGATCCTGTGACCATTCTTGAATTGTTCCTGGTCCTTCATTTGGCGTATGTTGCAAAACATTGATTCTCATCGAATATCCTTTCCGTCGACGGCAATGTTGTGCTAGGTATCGCCTGCAAGTACCTAAGATATTATTGTTATAACATCAAATCATGAGCTTAACAATAATTTTTATTCCCAATATTCTTCATATTTTCGTGATGCCCCAGTTGCAGCATCAACATCTGCTCCACCGTTATCTTCACGCCTAAAAATAAAAACTGGCTCTTCAGTCCCTTGCTGATAATCAACAGTAACAACTAGCCCTGAGAAGAACCAGGCATCCGCAAAGTTAACATGGTAATTAATACCATCTTTTTTTATGACGATTGTTGCCTCATCGAGCGTCGATTCAGGTTTATACCCTTGCTTAGGACCATGTTTAACATTGTGTGGTTGAATTGTTTTACCATAAAGCTTTATTCCGTCTCCACTAACCAGATTATATCTTTGTTGGAACCATTTACTAGCAGTATCAGTAATAATTAATTGCACTTCAATCACTCCTTGGATGATTCTTGCAATAGATTGATCTAATAAATCTCTAAGATGTTTAATTATTCTACCACACCCTAATAACTAAATAACAATGATATATATTCTCGGCATCTATTTTTCCTGCTTTGAACACATAAGTAATTTTTGCTGGTAGCTTTCCTCTCGATTTAATTGGCTAAGCATTACTGCTGCAACATCTGCACGATTCGTACGCGGTGCTCCTGGCATTTTATAACCGGAAGCTGCATTTCTAACCAGCGGATGTTCAGTCTTAGGACCATCGAAAAGTGGACCCGGATAAATTAACGTCCAGTTTAAGTTTGAGGCGATTAAATGGCGTTCTCCTTTCTCATGATCAGTCTGATTCCCCTTCAAAAATGTTTGAACCCCGATTTTATATGGATAAGTTACATTTCTGATAGTTTCACCAGTTCCCAAACTTGATAAAACAATAATCCGTGATACAGCAGCTAGTCTCATTATCTTAATTAATTGCGGCATAAAACTAGCAAATAAATCAGCTGAACTATCCTTAATTGGATTTCCCAGGGCAACTAATACTGCATCGCAAGACATCATTGCCTGCTGAAGCTTTGTTGTCTCCTCAAGTGTTCCTTGAATTATCGTTAATTTTTCTTGTGAATTTAATTTTTCAGGAGAACGCACATATGCTACCACTTCATGTCCATCTGATAGCGCTTGCCGAACTAATTCCTGTCCCGTTCGTCCAGTTGCTCCAAGAATAAATAGTTTCATTAGTTGCTACCCTCTTTCTTATTATCCTTCTTAAATTGAGCAGTAATTATTAGAATTAATCCTGTAATTATCGTATAGATTAGTCCCATCACTACAGAGTTTGCAGGTCCATGGTTAAAGTACATAATGCTTTTTACTCCCCTATACATGTAAGACATCGGGAGCCAATCAGCTAATGTACTATAAAAACCATTTAACGATTCAGGAACTGCAGTCAATAATGGTGCTGCAAAGAATAGCAGCAACATAAAAACTGGAATTGAAATTATCCCAACCCATGATTCTACCCCATTAATAAAGATAATAAAGGCAAAAGCACATAACGACATAAATAGCCCCAGTTCAGTAAAGTTAGGAATATTGACGTCCAAAATCCAAGATTGTAATGCAGGAACTCCATAACCGATCACTAAAGCTGATATCCCAGCAGCTATTAGTTGAACAAACAAAGCTGAAAATTTTTCTTTAAGCGATTTAAATCGAATTTTTGAGAATGCAAATCCTAAAAGCATTGACGTTCCTAGGCTTCCAAGCCATACCGATTGAAAGAAATGTGCGCCACCATTTGCCAAATCGCCAGTTTTATTAACCTTTTCTTTTTTTATGGTCAATGGATTAGATAAATTCAATGCCATTGTTGATGGGATTGATGTTGACCTATTCGCTACGTTTTGTAGTAGGTTAGTGCTGAGTTTATTATTTAATTGGGTTGTCATCTGCGTCAATGCAGTATTGACTTGGGTTGTAACAGCTGTTCCCATTCCCTGATTAATAATAATCTTTAATTCTGCTTTTTGTGCATTAGGTGCTGTTAAGCTTTGAAGTTTTTCTGAAAAATCTTTAGGGATAACAATTGCCCCATAATATTTTTCTCGATTCATATCTTTCAATAGCTTTTTTTCAGAGTCAAACACTGTCCATTTAATACTCATTGCTGAAGAGTTTGAAGAACTAGTTGTTTCTGTTATTTGTTTTGTCAAATTTTCTCCAGTTACTCCGCTATCTTCATTTACAATAGCGATTGGCAAATCGTTAACTTTAACATGAGTTGAAGGTATTGCAGTAATTGAAAAGTAGGCTCCAATAAATAAAGCTACTATAATTGGCAACCATAAAAATTTGTTTTTTAATAGTTTTAACATAGCAATCTCCTCTTCTTTCTAATAATATCGTCATTATAAAAAAGAGAGTGTTATACTAGAACTACAAAAAGCTACAAGGTGTTGCATTTTTATGAAAAAATCTAAAACTGAGAAAAAAATTCAAGATGCCTTACTATTACTTTTAAAAACGGAAAGTATTAACCATATCACCATGAGCCAGGTTGCTCAAAAAGCTAATCTCAATCGTGTCACTCTCTATCGACATTACAATGATAAATGGGACATTTTAGAGAGTATAGAACAAGAATTTCTTCATAAGTTAGACACTCCGCATGCAAAAATGATAACTAATCTTCAGCTAACTACTCAGTCTTTACATCCTCATCCTAATTTAAGAGCACTAACAAGCTTCTTTAAGGTCTTTCAAGATAATTTCCCCCTTTTGCAAGTTCTGATGGGCCCAAATGCCAACTTAGGATTTACTAATAAATTAATGACTTATTTAATCAACTTAGAAGAAAAATCACATCCTTACATCCCAGTTAATATTCAGAAATTGAATCCAGATATGTTTTCTTACTACAGTATTTCCTCTTTGATCGGAATAATTCAATTTTGGCGAAAAAATCAAAATTACTCACCATCACAAATGGCAGAATTTTTCTTTAAAATTCGTATCGGTGCTATTAAAGAATTCCAAAACAAATGAAAATAAGGCCAAGTGTTCTGATAAAAAGAAAAAACTTGGGACTGTTAAAATCACCAAGTTTTTTCTTATAGCATCCTTTAATAAACCTTCCCAAAACTTTTATTTTTCGTCATCTTGAACCATCTTTAAGCTGGAGCCAAAGATCTGTTCAATCGTAACCGGGTCACGGTGGTCAAAGAATTGGCTTTCGTTCTTGTTAAGACTAGCCATTTTTTTCATATCATCATCGGAAAGTTCAAAATCAAAGACATCGATGTTTTCTTCCATCCGGTTCTTGTGGACTGACTTTGGAATGACAGTAATGCCCCGTTGTAAAAGCCAGCGAAGAATTACTTGACCATTGCTCTTGCCATATTTAGCAGCAATCTCCGCAATTGTTTCGTTGGTAAAGATATCATGCTTACCTTCCGCAAATGGTGCCCATGCTTCAACACGAATATCTTCACTTTGCGCAAACTTAACTTCTTGGTCTTGTTGGTACCAAGGGTTAACTTCAATTTGGTTGACCGCTGGCTTAACAGGCATTGTTAATTCAAGATCCTTTAGTTGATCAGCGTAGAAGTTCGATACACCGATTGCGCGAATCTTACCTTCCTTTTGTGCTTCTTGTAATGCTCGCCAAGCACCCATTGTATCGCCATATGGTTGGTGAAGAAGGTAAAGATCCATGTAATCAAGGCCAAGTTTTTGCAGTGAAGCATCAATCCCTGCTTTAGCCCACTTATAGTTAAAATCAGACACCCATAACTTAGAAGTTACAAAGACATCTTCACGGTTTACACTACTATTCTTAATTGCCTTGCCAACTGCTTCTTCATTTTGGTAAGCAGCAGCAGTATCGATCAAACGATAGCCGACTTCAAGAGCATTGGTAACTGCTTGTTCAGCTTGACTTAAGTCTGGAACTTGGAATACTCCAAATCCAAGGGTTGGCATTTCTACTCCGTTATTTAATTTTACTGTTGGTACATTTGTCATAAAATCATTCTTCCTTCCTGTAATTAATCGTTGTCTATATATTAATTGCTAATTTACAAATTGAAAATTACTACCTTTACATGGTAGTATACAATCAGCGCATACTATTAAGGAGTGGTCTAATGATTGACAATTACTTGCTTGAAGAATTAGTGACCTTCGCCAGTGAAAAAACACTTGCTAAAACCGCTGAAAAACTTAACGTTACCCAGCCGACAGTTACCCGGGGGATGCAAAAATTAGAAGACGAGCTTGGGATTCAATTATTTGACCGCCAGCCCAACCGGATCGTCCTCACTGATACCGGAAAATTAGCTGCTGAAAAAGCTACTGAAGTTCTCGCCGTCAACCGTAATTTTGTTCAACAACTTCAAAATTATGCTGCTCGACAATCAGTAATTAAAATCGCATCAATTGCTCCGGGTCCATTAATTCTGCTTCGCGTAAAAAGTGCATCTTTTTCTACACAAATTTCGATTGACGAAAAGTTTGTTACTCCTGACCAAATCACCACTTCACTTTTAAATAATGAAAATTCAATAATTATCAGCGACCAAGAGATTCAGACTGATCAAATTGAATCGCGTTATTTAGGGACCGAAAATCTCTATGTTAATCTTGATAAATTTATGTACCTTGCTAATTCCCAACAGGTTTCTTTTAAGGACCTAGCCGGATTAAGTTTTGTCGTTTTGAACGATATCGGACCGTGGAAAGAAATTATCCAAAAATATATTCCAAATGCTAAATTTTTATATCAAGAAGAATGGGCCGCGCTTACTGAAATCACAAAATATTCTAGTTTTCCATACTTTAGTACTAATATAACAACAGTTAATCCACAACAACGTACTTCAAACGACGATCGAGTCCGACTCCCGATTACCGATGAAGCTGCGACTATGACGTTTTATGTTAATTACCTTAAGAAACAAAGAAAATCCTTAACGCCCTTACTTAATGAAATTAGCCAAAACTGGCCTAATTTAAGTTAAATTATAGGCGTTTAACTTGTTTCGCTGAAAATCCCTATTTAAAATATTAATAAAAAATGAATCATGGTGACTAAAATGACGAAAAAATTATTACTCCTTTCAACCGGTGGAACTATTGCCTCGGTTGTCTCTGATGAAGGACTAGCTCCAGGCGAATCTGGTGAAGAATTAATCAAAATGCTTGGTCGGTTGGAATATGACATTACTGTTCGTGATATTCTCGAATTAGATTCATCCAATATTCAACCAGAAGAATGGAAAATTATTGCCGAAGCGATCTATGACCATCGTAATGAATATGATGGGATAGTCGTTTCACATGGGACAGATACGATGGCTTATACTGCTTCAATGCTGACTTTCATGCTTCAACATATAAATATTCCGGTTGTGCTAACTGGAAGCCAAGTTCCTATGAATGTGATTCTTAGTGATGCCCCTGATAACTTACGACTTGCCTTTGCAGCCGCTGCTAACTGCGAGCCAGGAGTCTATATTGCTTTTAATCGTAAAGTAATGCGTGGTTGTCGGAGCGTTAAAGTGCGGACAACCGCCTTCGATGCCTTCGAAAGTGTAAATGTACCACCAGTAGGAGAAGTTACTTCAGACGGCTTTTCAATTAGAGATCATCGGCATCCCCAACCTGGTAAAAGTCAATTAAATACTAAGATCGATACTCATGTTTCACTGGTAAAGCTCTTCCCCGGATTTGATCCTGCCTTACTCCATGCAATGGCTAAGAATGGCTGTCATGGAATTGTGATTGAAGCGTATGGTCTCGGAGGAATGACCTCGATTCGGCGAAATATGGTCGCTGCAGTTGGTGAATTAATTCGAAACGGCATTCCAATTATTACTTCTAGTCAGTGTCTTTATGAACGAAGCGACCTAACAAAATACGAGGTCGGACGACTTGCACTACTAGAAGGAGCAATCAGCGCCCGCGACATGACTTCCGAAAGTGCCATCACTAAATTAATGTGGGGTCTTGGTCAAGGGATGGATGTTAAAGAAATTGCAGACTTCTTCAATACCGATGTTGCTGGTGAAGTAACTTTAGATTAAACGAATAAGGGGACTGTGACATAAGTTACTTTCATAGAAAGCAAATACGCAGTACAACAATGGCCTCCAACGTCCGGCAAAAAACCGAACATTGGAGGCCTATTGTTGCTTGCGGGGGCTCCCAGAGGCTAGCTTCGCGTCGAAAAACG
>BLMQ01000042.1:0-22474 GCA_011958095.1 Lactobacillaceae bacterium
TAAGTTAAGTTACTTTCATAAAAAGCAAATACGCAGTACAACAATGGCCTCCAACATCCGGCAAAAAAGCCGAACGTTGGAGGCCTATTGTTGTTTGCGGGGGCTCGAAAACGAAGTCACAAGTGACTTCTGTCTCGCTCCCTAGTCATTTTTATTTATTTCCAAAGATAGTTCAATAGACCCGCTTTAGTCATTCCATTTGCTGTCGTTTCACGCAAAACTGACGCTGAATTAATTAAAGCCTCTTGTTCACGCGAATCTAATGGTAATTCTACTACCTTTTGAATACCATCTTTATCAATTATAGCCGGTGTTCCGAGGTAAATATCCTTTTCTCCATATTCACCATCTAAATACGCACTGACGGGTAATACTGTATTTTGGTCATACAAAATTGCTTTTGTTATTCTTGCCAAAGCAGTCGCTACTCCATAATATGTTGCGCCTTTCCGGTTAATAATCTCATACGCCTTATTACGTACTTCTTCTTCTAGTTTTAACAGTTCTTGCTTTGTCAGTCCATTAGCCAAGGCATAATCCATTAAAGGCGTTCCACCGATTGTCCCACAAGAATAAGCAGCAAATTCTGAATCCCCATGCTCCGCTAACATATCAACATGAACATCTCGGGGATCAATAGCTAGCTTTTTACCAATCGCTACTCTTAAGCGTGCTGAATCAAGAGAAGTTCCCGATCCAATAACTTTATGTGCTGGAAAGCCAGAAATTTTTTGAACAGCATATGTCAAGATATCGACTGGGTTGGCAGCAATTAAGAAGATTCCATTAAACCCGGTATTAACTACTTCTTGAACGATTTCCTTCATAATCTTTAAGTTACGTTCAACTAATTTAAGCCGTGTTTCACCAGGCTTTTGCGCCGCGCCTGCACAAATAGTAACAATATCAGCATCTTTACAATCTTGATAGCTACCAGCCTTAACCTTTACTGGGGCAGTAAATGGCGTTGCGTCTTCCAAATCTAGTGCATCCCCAACGCTTCGCTCATTACTCTTATTTATAATAACTAATTCCTCAGCTAAACCTTGCTGGATCACGCTAAAAGCATAAGCAGACCCCACAACTCCATCACCAATTAAAACAACCTTTTGATGTTCTTCTGTCGCCATACTTCTTTTTCTCTCCCTAATTAAAATTTACATAAAAAGATGAGCATAAATAGGAACCAAAATGTCCATTGCTAACGAAACGATAACAACTGCCACTGCAGCCATTGCTCCCTGAATTGACCCTAGTTGAACCGCCTTAGCAGATCCAACAGTGTGACCAGCGGATCCAAGACCAAGACCAGTCCCAACCTTTGAGATTTTCTTTAATCTAAAGACCTTAATCAGGAATTCGGCAAGGGCATAAATAATAACTGCATTTAAGATACATGCCATCGCTGTTACCGCAGGATCACCACCGATTCCCTTTGCAATTGGCATCGCAACAGCGGTAGTAGCTGCTTGGGGAAGCATAGCGGCGGTTGAAACACGGGAAAGAGCAAATAATTTAGCTGTTCCTTGAATCAAAAATAATGAAATGAATCCCCCCACAAATAATGTGAGAACTACATCGACCCAATACTTCTTAAAAACATCATTCCGGCGATAAAGCGGAATCGCAAATGCCATTGTTGCTGGATTCAGGAACCAAAAAATCAAATTCCCACCTGGCTGGTAAAATTTTTTATAAACTATTGCAGTCGTTGAATTAGCGACCTTGGCCCAGATTGCTAAAATTACAATCCCTAAGACCATCCCTACTAACAATGGGGTGAAGAGGAAGAAGCCATTACTAATTTTGAAAAGCCACATCCCAATTAAATAGACCAGCAACGAAATAAATACCCCGGTAAAAGGTAACGCCAGATTTGTAATAAATACATTAGTCATTATCAGTTTCCCCCTTGTTAGTCTTGAATAATTTATGATGTACCCCAATAAAGAATGCTCCAACATAAGCAATTACTGCTAATAAAATAATTGTCGAAATAATAATAACAATTACATCTTGTAGCCCTTCTTTTTTCATTAAACCAAGGCTCCCAGCAAGTTGAATTCCTGATGGGACAAACAGAAAGGCAATTAAACTAATCATGAAATCTCCGAACTTTTCAACTTGTTCCAACTTAACAATATGGCAAGCTAATAAAATATATAATAAAATCATTCCAATTAATGGTGTAGGAACAACGAAACTCTTAGGAAAAAGATTAGAGATTAATTGTGATACGAATAAAATTGCAGCAAAGATTCCCATTTGAACTAAAATGGGCGCTTCTTTCTTCTTTTCTTCTTTCTTCATGATAATCCTCCTAAACATGATAAATATGTTTAGGCATTAACGTTAATACCATTTATCACAATCTATTTTACTAACTTTTCCCGATTTGTATTCGTTTTCGCTATTAAATAACCTAAATTTGCGTTAAAATGCCCTCCAGTTAGCTTAAAATGCCTTATACAAAAAAAGGACTGGTGAAAAGATAAACAATTCACCAATCCTTTTTATAAACCTAATGCTTTTTTGGTTGTATTAACATATGAGCGACTTACTGGTAATTTGCTTCCATCGATTAAAGTCAGTTCATAAGTATGATTGAAACTTGGTTGAAGCTCTGTTACACCATTCAAATTGACAATAAAACTACGATGAATCTGTAAAAATTCTGGAGATTTTAATTGGCCATAAATATTAGTAAGCGTCTGTCGACTAATGATTTTATGCTTATTAAAAGTCCAGATATAAACAAAGCCTTGTTGTGCCTGTACGTAAAGTATTTGTTTTTTCTGTAAAATAATCGTTCGCTCGTCATTTTGAATCGAAATTCGGGGATTCTGCCTTAATTCTATCTTGGTTTTGGTAGCAACATCATCTGGCGGAATTAATTTTGCAACCCGCATAATTGCTTCGTTGACCCTTTTAGCAGAAAATGGCTTCAAAATATAGTCAACTGCATCTGCTTCAAAGGCATCTAACGCATAGGAATCATAAGCAGTCGCAAAGACAATATGAGGACTATCAGCAAATGATTTTATTTTTTCAGCTAATGCCATCCCATTTCCATCAGATAACTTTATATCTAAGAAAACCATATCTGGGTGTTCATGTTTTACTTGTTCCTCTGCCATAAAAATGCCATCTGCTTCAAGTATTTCTGTAACTTCACTATTTCCCTGAATTAAGTAATGAAGTTCTTCACGAGCAAGCGGTTCATCATCAACGATTAAGACTTTCATTGTCTGCACCTTCCTTAGTGTGATATGGTAGAGAAATTTTGATCTTTGTTCCTTTATTACTACTTGTAATTTGAAGGGCACTATGCTGATCATATAGACCAATTAAGCGTTGATTCAAATTATATAGCGCATTTCCACTTCCCTTTGAAGACGTCAATGGTTCTTTCCCAAGTTTAGGAAGAAGTTCCGGTGCAATCCCTTTTCCATTATCAGCTACTTGAATTTCCAACCGTGCTTCCAGTTTCTTTATTGTTATCTGAACATTATTATGGTCTTTACGTGCTCCGAAAGCATGTTTAAGCGCATTTTCAACTAATACTTGAATTGTAAATGGCGGCAGGTAAACATCATTTTCGACTTGTTGATCAAAGGTAATGTTATATTTCTGTGGAAACCTAGTTTGTTCCAGCTCAAGGTATGCATCGACTTGAGTACGCTCTTGCCCCAAAGTAATTTCGGTCTCCCGGGCCCCAATTAAGTTAGCACGGAAGTAATTGCTAAGTTGAAGGAGAAGTTCTCGCGCTTTTTCTTGATCCCAGCGTAAAATTGCACTAATTGTATTAATAGCATTAAAAAAGAAATGCGGATTTATTTGTGCTTGTAAGGCTTTTATCTTAGCATCTCGAACTAATTGCGCCTGCACTTCTGCTTCACCCAATGCAATTTGGTTAGCAAAAATCTCACATAGACCGATTGCTAATTGAATTTCAACCGGTGTTAAATGCCATTGATCAGTATAATACATTTTTAACGTTCCGATAACTTCATTTCCAATTCGCAGAGGGGCAACAATCGCTGCTTCTAGAGGACAATTGGGATCGATACAACCAATCATTTTACTATTATTTGCGATCTTTATTTGTCCCGTTTTGATCACATCACTGGATAGAGAGGTTTCTAGTCTATTTCCTGGGATATGGTGATCATCACCAGCTCCAATATGTGCAAGTATTCGTTGCCTATCGGTGATACTCACTGCATCAAAATTAGTATATTTTTTAATGATTTTGACTACTTGTTGCGCTGAGCTTTTATTTAATCCTTGTCGAAAATAAGGCAAGGTTTCATTTGTTAATTGCAAGACAGAATGAGTTTGCATAGCGCGCAGTTCTTCCTCTTGGTGAAGGTACATTGAAATGATTGATAAGAAAATCAATGTCCCCAGCGAATTAACCAAGATCATTGGCAGGGCAATATATTTAACTAAGACCCATCCCGTTGGACTGAATAGTAAGATAAAAAGCATTTGAATACTTTCCATCAAAATCCCCACAATAAAACCATGCCACGGCGTCATTACCTTAAAATAACTTTTTCGATCATGATACAAAAAACCAGAAAGCGCACCAATCAAAACTGAGCTGGGCACATAAAACCAACCTTGCAGGGGCGCACCTTGAATAATCCGATGAACCCCTGCTACTAATCCTACTAAACTACCGACCCATGGCCCACCAATAATTCCAGCAACTGAAACAGCTAAAATTCGTGCATTAACAATCGAGTCATTTGTTGAAATGGCCGTAAGAATGATTTTGTTATGTAACTGGTTATTTGCATCAATCTCTATTCCAGTCATATTAGCCATAATAGCAAAAATAGAAAAAAGAATCGTTAGTTGAATTTTGGCACTAATGGTTTGATTAAATAACAGGCGGCGGAATAAGGGCACACTAACTAGCAAAAAAGCTAGAATAATAATTAAGCCAACCCGCTCAGCCATTAAAATTGTTAAATATATCATTTATCCTTGTGTCCCTGTATTTATTACTGGTTGCGTTCCCCGTTCACTAATAATTGCTACCATAATGTTATTGATGATTTGCAAACGTTGCTCATCTGTTAAATCAAGGTTGGCTTCCTTGCTTAGTCGTTCAATTGCTTCTTCAGTAATTGAAACAGCACCTTCAACGATTATCTTTCGCGCAGATAGAATTGCCGATGACTGTTGCTTTTGCAGCATGGCACTAGCTATTTCAGTTGCGTAGGCTAAGTGGGTTAACCGTGTTTCAATAATTTTGACCCCCGCTACGTTTAGCCGTTCTTGCAGTTCGGCAGTTAACCGCTCTGATACTTCGGTTGGATTTCCGCGAAGGGTAATTGCATCTTGATCTTCAAAACTATCATATGGATATTCACTAGCAACATGACGAACCGCAGACTCACTTTGAATTTGAACAAATTGCTCATAATCATCAACCGAAAAGAGCGCTTTTGCGGTATCGACGACCTTGTAGACAATAACGGCCGCAATTTCGACTGGGTTACCCTTTGAATCATTAACCTTTAAAATCTGACTATTAAAATTGCAAACACGCAGAGAAACAGTCTCCTTATTTGTAAATGGCACCGTCATAAATAAGCCCGCATCACGAATAGTCCCAATATAATTACCAAAAAAAGTTAAAACTTTGGCTTCATTTGGCTGAATAATTGTCAATGATGTACTAAAAAGAATCACAATCAAGAATAAAATAATTCCAATTGTCAGAATCACCGGAAAATTACGCGTAAAACCAACAAACATTAACCAGAGACTAATTAAACCGATAATAATCGCCCCGAGTAACCCGAGGTAGCCGTTAACGTGAAAGGCTACTTTTTCCTTCATATTCGATAATCCTCCTAAGTTAAAAACGTAACCCCTTGGGATAAAAGTTTTTGATTGTTTTACCGACCAACTTTCCAAATCCAGCAGTATGTTCCTCGCATACTAATAAGTACCAACCATTCGGAAGGTCAGCATCAATATTGATTACATCCCCATGGACATATCGGTGCCACTGTTCCTGGCTTAGTTCAATGATCCGGTTTGCCTCCTGTGGTAAGCTGGCAAGAGCCCATGCCAACGCTGGTTCAAATCGATTTTTCTTAAAAGTGCCGAGGTGAAGTCCAGGTCGGAGTATATTTAGTCCCTCGATCTTATCCTCTTCTAATGGCAAATCATAGAGCTGGTCACCAAATAAAATCAGTTGGTGTGGTTGATAGTCTGGAAAAACGCTTGTAATAAACTGGTTAAAGAGTTTGACCTGTTCTTTGTCTGGTTTAACAATCGATTGCTTTTTCCGCTTATTCTTCTTTTTGCGCTTTTTATCTATTGTCTTAGGTTCACCATTTACTAACTTAGCAATGAAGTGTCCTTCCCCCTTGAGATGGTGTGGGAATAGTCGAACTGTCTTTTTCAATTCTTCATTGCCATCAGCCCATTCTGGACGGCCATCATCCATCCCGGCCGCCTTTTCAATTGGAATAAGATTCAAGTCTGGATAGTTATTGAGCAGCCATGAGATATTTTGTTCATCCTCTTCTGGCGCAAAAGTACAAGTCGAATATACTAATGTTCCTCCTGGCTTTAGCATTTTCATTGCGGATGCGAGGATCTTTTGCTGGCGGTTAGCACACTCAGCGGGGTATTCTGGTGACCAATATTCAATTCCAGCGGGCTCTTTTCTAAACATTCCTTCTCCAGAACAAGGCGCATCAACAAGAATCCGGTCAAAATATTGAGGAAATTGTTTTTCTAAATCTGCAGGACTTTCACTAGTGACAACTGCATTTTTTGCGCCCCATCGTTCCAAGTTTTCCGCCAAAATCTTCGCCCGTTTAGGGAAAATTTCATTAGCAACTAATAGCCCCTGGTTGTTCATTTTAGCGATGAGGTGGGTTGTTTTGCCTCCCGGAGCTGCACACAAGTCTAGCACTCGTTCCCCTGCTTGTGGATTAACCACTTCTCCTACAAACATTGCTGATGGCTCTTGACTATATACCCACCCAGTAACATGGTCTAATGATTTTCCATTCACTTGACCATAATATCCTGTCGGCACATATGGTACTTTCCCCGTAGCTTTTTCAATTGTTGCAACTGGTTGTCCGTTCTTTAATGGATTCTCGCGAAAACCACTATAACTTGACTGGGCAAGTGCTGATAAAAACTCATCGGCCTCTGCTCCCATTAGTTTTTTGTATTTCGTGACAAATTCATTTGGTAATTGCACGTTATTTTTCGCTCCTCTTTACTGTAATATCTTTATTGTAACGTATTTTTTAGTCTTTTTAAGTCAAAATACTTGGCAAAGCGTTAAGTTTTTGTTTACAATATTATAATTGAATTTTTTTATGGAAAGAGAAGTGAGATGGTAATGGATCAACACTTGATTGCGCTTGATCTTGATGGCACAACATTAAATAATCAATCAAAATTAACAAATGAGACAATTACAACTTTACGTGCCCTTGCCCGGGATGGTCATATTGTCAGCATCATTACTGGCCGCCCTTACCGGATTGCTAAACATATTTACGATGAAATTGGGATTAAGACCCCGATGGTAAACTTTAATGGGGCCCTAACGCATATACCTCATGAACACTGGGATAAAGAATATGATGTTGAATTAACACGGGAGTTAGCTCTCGATCTCCTAGCCCACCGGAAAGAACTAGGAATTAAAACAATTACCGTTGAAAATAAACATCATGTATGGGCTAATCAAGCTAGTAATGATTTACCTGAATTCTTACCAAACAAGTTGCGCGATGACCAAATCCTAACCGCGGCTAACTTAACAGGCAATCCAATCGCAATGACGATCCAATATGAACCGGAACACCAAGAAGAAATCATTAAGGCAGTTAATGAAAAATACGGCGATTTCGTTGAACCACGAGTATGGGGTGGCCCTTATAACATCTTAGAATTGATCCATCGTGGCACTCATAAAGAGTCAGGAATGTTTTATATCGCTAAGCAGTACCAAATTGACCGGCAAAATATTATTGCTTTTGGTGATGAGCATAATGATTTAGAAATGCTTGATGCAGCTGGACGTGGCGTTGCAATGCATAATGCCATTTCTGAGCTTAAAAGTATTGCTAATGATGTAACGCCAATTGATAACGAGCATAACGGGCTGGCAAAATACTTGCGAGCTTATTTCAAAGTTACAATATAAAAAGCTAGGAAGAGATAGTTTAAGACTACCAATTCCTAGCTTTTTACATAGTTATTCCTAGTCAACTAGTTTGCCAACAACAGGGATACCTTCAAGGACCGATTCCAGATGGATAGAACGAGGCATTACTGAAGTTAAATCACGACCAGCAAGGTTTCCATGGTGTTTACCACCCTTCCATTGCGGAACGTTAGAGACATCGTAAACAACGCCTTTAACGGCAACGTATGCGGGATGTCCATTTCGACCATCGAACTCAGCGAGCTCGGTTGTTGTAAATGTTTTTTCTGCCATCAATGCTTCACCTTTCTCTGATTCAAGAATAGCTAATAATTACATTCTAGATCAAACAATCCGTAAATGCATTAATTATTAGATGATTATTATTTTTTCTTCAATCAACTTAATAAAATTGTTAAAATTTGCTTTTTGATTGCTCTTCTTGCCTTTTTCACTCTTTTCATAAAATAATTTATAGATAAAAAGATAATCTTTATTACATTAGTACAAAAAATTGGTATAATAAAAGGCGAAGGTGATTCTGCAATCACTTTCGCCAACATACTTCTACTGTGGACCATTGATGTTGTCATGTCATCAATGATCCTCTTTTATTTTACAGCATTAGTTTTATTCTGCAATAAATTTTCACAATTATTCCAGCCGTTTATTGAAACTATTTCAGCAAGTGTGAAAAATAACTTTTGGATCTTGATAATTATTAGCAAAAAGAAGATACTGAAGAAGAGATAACTTTAAGAATGAAAGCAGGTTTATTGATGTATAGAGTACTTGTGGCGGATAATTATCCCATCATTCGAATGGCAGTTAAAAATCTGGTTGAACAACTAGATAATTTTAAAGTAATTGCTGAAGAAACAACCGGAATAGATGCCTCATTACGGGTTGAACAAGGTGACATTGATATCATTATTATGGACTTAGCGATGCCACCTGGTGAAAATGGTCTAATCACAATTAAAAGAATTCATGAACATTTCCCTAACACCAAAATTATTATTTTTTCTTCTCGTAGTGAACCTCAATACATCAATCAGGCAATTTATAATGGCGCAAACGGCTATATCTTTAAAAGCTCCTCGCCGAAAGAACTAGTTCACGCCCTAAGACACGCTATTAATGGCGAAAAATACTTAGACAATAATATCATGGTAACAAAGAAAGATTTATTAGTTATCAAAGGCGGTTCTCCGCACTTCGATTTAGGAAATTACATTGCTCTTTCAAAACGTGAGCAAGAAATCTTACCATTAATTGTTCTAGGATATACTAACAAAGAAATTGCTACTAAGATGTTTATATCTCCTAAAACTGTTGAAGCCCATAAGACAAAGATTATGCAAAAATTAAACCTTGCTTCACACGCAGAACTTCTCCACTATGCAGTTAAACATCGGTTAGTGGACTTATAAATGGGAGCGAGGTAGAAGTCAGAGGTGACTTCTACCTCGCTCCCATTATTTTCATTTATTACTAATCGTCTTATCAAAGTTATTTAACAGAGCAGCTACTTGAACTTCAACAACATTGTTTTTATTGAAGCGAGCAAATACCTCTGCTTCAGTTAAAAGGCGGCGTATTTTTTTCGAGTTTTCGCCTAACTCAATTGCATTCTTTGCTTCTAGTAATTTAATTCGTGGTAAGAAATAAGTAACATGATTGCTAGCACAGATCTTTGTCGTAGCCTCTAAAACTTGGTTACTAACCTCTAGCCGCTTATTTAATGAATGGTACTCGGCAGCGTAGTACATCATCGTTACAATCCGTAGATAATAATTCCGATCAACACCTGCTAAGTCTTCATCGGCCTTTGATCTTAAGAATGAAATAACCTTTGAGAAAAAGAAATCAGCATGTTCCATTGAATTTTGTCGTGCATATAAGATCCCTGATCCTAAATATGCCAATGGTGAAAAGATCGTCCGATGTTGCTCATCCAGTTCATCTAAAATCTTAGTGAAGTTAAAGAGACTTGTCGATGCGTTATTATTAGTTAAAGTATAAATCATCCCTTTTAAATAATAATATTGCATCCGATCTTGTGGCGATTTTAACTCTTCAAGCCGAATCTTCTTAAGGTTACTAACTGCCTGAGGAAAGTGTTCAATCATTAAAGCCAATTCAATCTGGTCAAGCAGACTTCTCATATAACGAATCGAGGATGTATTGTCTTTACTTAAATCATCAATCGTTAGTCCTAGCCGGTCGCAAAGCTGCGCCAAAATCGTGAGTGATGGTACTTGACCATTGCTTTCAAACTTACTTAAGGTCGACTGGGTACAAATCCCCTTGCTTAAGGCAACTTGTGAATAGCCAAGCCTCTTTCGTTGATAAACAAAGCGTTTAATATCCATGTCTGACCTCCTATATCTAGCCGTGAATTCCTAATGCAATTTTAGCAAACCTGCTCATTCTTGACAAATCCCAAACCGGCTCCCATACAAGGTTAATATTACATTTAGTTACACCTTCAACAGAAGTAACTGCCTTGGTAATGTCGCGATTCAAAATGTCGCCTAATGGACAGCCCATTGTCGTTAAAGTCATTGTGACCGTACATTCACCATTATCATCAACCTTAACATCATAAATAAGGCCAAGGTTAACGAGGTCAATTCCCAATTCTGGATCAATAACTTCTTCCAACGCATCCATCACTTTATTTTCAATTGGGGAAAAGGGAGTATCTTTTTCGTCAGCCATAAATGTTCCTCCAAACTTATTTGTTAATTCAATTAACCAATTGAACCTTCCATCTCAAAACTGATCAAACGATTCAATTCAACTGCATATTCCATTGGCAATTGCTTCGTAAATGGTTCCACAAAGCCCATAATAATCATTTCAGTTGCCTTTGCTTCTGAAATCCCCCTGCTCATAAGGTAGTAAAGTTGTTCTTCAGAGATCTTAGATACTTTTGCCTCATGTTCCATTGCGACATGAGCGTTGTCAATTTCATTATATGGAATCGTATCTGATGATGATTGGTCGTCCATAATGATCGTGTCACATTCAACGTGGGCTTTAGAGCCATCAGAGTGCTTACCAAAACGAACTGTTCCGCGGTAATCAGTTGAGCCTCCTGTCTTAGCAATTGATTTTGAAACAATTGAACTAGATGTGTTTTTAGCATTGTGGATCATTCGGGCTCCCGAATCTTGGTGGATTCCGTTGCTGGCAACTGCGATAGAAAGCATGGTTCCCCGTGCACCCTCACCATTAAGGTAGACACTTGGGTACTTCATCGTAACTTTTGAGCCAAGGTTCCCATCAACCCATTCCATGGTTGCATTTTCTGCCGCTGCGGCCCGTTTTGTTTCTAGACTATAAACATTATCAGACCAGTTCTGAATAGTTGTGTAGCGGCAGTAAGCATCCTTGCAGACGTTAACTTCAACAACCGCGGCATGGAGACTATCAGAAGAGTAATTGGGAGCAGTACATCCTTCAACATAATCAACACTTGCCCCTTCATCAACAATAATCAAGGTCCGCTCAAATTGTCCTGAGTTTTCCGCGTTAAGCCGGAAGTAAGATTGAATTGGCGTCTTTGTCTTAACGCCCTTTGGTACATAAATAAATGAACCACCCGACCATACTGCTGCATTTAGGGCCGCAAATTTATTATCAGTTGGTTGAACTAATTTACCAAACCATTTCTTAAATAATTCTGGGTATTCTTTTAAGGCCGTATCCGTATCAGTAAAAATAATCCCCAACTTTTCAAACTCATTTTTCATATTGTGGTAAACAACTTCGGATTCATATTGAGCAGATGAACCGGCAAGGTATTTTCGCTCTGCTTCTGGAACTCCTAATCGATCAAAAGTCCGCTTTAAATCTTCGGGCACCTCATCCCAGTCGCAAAACTTTTTATCGGTCATCTTTTGGTAGTAAAGCATGTTCTTAAGGTCTAACTCTGATAAATCTGGCCCAAATTTTGGCATCGGCAATTCCTTATAAATCTTGTAGGCCTTAAGCCGGTAATCCAGCATCCATTGGGGTTCATGCTTAGCAGCTGAAATTTCACGGACAGTTTCTTCTGTCAGCCCTCTCCCAGTTGAATATTCCGGCTCAACATCATCATGAAAGCCGTATTCGTACTGGTCATTATTATTTATAATGCTTGCTGCATCATTACTCATTATTTTCTTCCTCCTCGCTATCCTTCAACAGTGCTCGTTGTAATGCCCACCATGAGAGCGTGGCGCACTTTATTCGAGCTGGGAATTCCATAATACTGGTAAGAATCCGGGCATCCCCTAGTTGATCCAAGTCAGCTTCTGAATGTTCTTTACCAATTGCCATATCAGAAAAAGTCTTTGCCATCGCAAGGGCTTCTTCAGTTGTTTTTCCTTTAACAGCATCAGTCATCATGCTTGCTGATGCTTGACTAATGGTACAGCCATCACCAGTATAGGCAATATTTTTGATCTTGTTATCTTCTACTTCGACCTGAAGATTAATCGTATCTCCACAAGTAGGATTATGAAGGGTCATTGCATTCGTAGTAGTTGCTAATTCTCCCTTATTATGTGGATGATCGGCATAATCGAGAATCACTTCACGGTATAAACCATTTAACTTAGATAGTCCCAATGTTAAAGAACTCCTTTGTTTCTTTGATTGCATTAATTAATTGATCAGCATCTTCTTTAGTATTGTAAAAATAAAAACTGGCACGAGCGGTTGCTGTTACTCCCAGGTCTTCCATGAGTGGCTGCGCACAATGGTGACCGGCGCGAACTGCAACCCCATCCATATCAAGGGCCGTAGCAACATCATGGGGATGAAGGCCTTTGATGTTAAAGGCAATTACCCCAGTATGCTTTGCTGGCGATTGCGGACCATAAACCTCGACATCTGGAATGGCAATTAACTTGGGCAAAACATAGTTAACAAGTTCCTGTTCTTTTTGCACAATCCTATCCATTCCAATACCATTTAAATAATCAATCGCGGCTCCAAGACCAACTGCCCCGGCAATATTTTGGGTTCCCGCTTCAAATTTAAACGGGATATCAGCCCATGTACTCTCATCCCGGTGAACATCATTAATCATTTCCCCACCGTATTGGTAAGGAGGCATCGCTTGTAATAAATTCTCTTTTCCGTACAAAACCCCAGTTCCCATTGGACTCATCATCTTATGACCAGAGAAAGCGTAAAAGTCAACATCAAGATCTTGTACATCGACAGGCATATGCGGAACCGCTTGCGCCCCATCACCGACAACGATTGCCCCATGTTGGTGCGCAATCGTTGCTAATTCTTTCAAGGGCGTCACTGTTCCTAATACATTACTAGCATGGGCTACTGCCACAATCTTTGTCTTATCGGTAATTTTATTTTTAGCATCTGCAAGATCAAGTTCGCCATCTGGAGTTAATTCAATATATTTCAGGGTAGCACCCTTTTTCTTAGCTAATTGTTGCCAAGGAATAAGGTTACTATGGTGTTCCATGATTGAAATGACAATCTCATCACCAGGTTGAATATTTTGTTCACCATAGGTTGCAGCGACGAGATTCAGCCCATCCGTACACCCCTTGGTAAAGATAATCTCATTTGGACTCGGCGCGTTAATAAACTTTTGCACTTTCTTTCGTGCTTCTTCATAATCCTTAGTTGCACGTTCTGCTAGTGTATGAACCCCTCGGTGAACATTTGCATTATCTTGTTCATAAAAATTAACAAGTGCCTGAATTACCTGACGCGGACGCTGAACAGTCGCAGCATTATCAAGGTAGGCTAAGCGTTCATCATTAACCCGCTGATTAAGTGCTGGAAAGTCGGCTAAATAATCATTCGTATTGTTGTCCATCGGCGAGCTTCCTTTCAAGAATCGTAATTAACTTATTCCGTACATCCGCTGCTGGGATTGCACTCAAGACTGCTCCTAAGAATCCTCGAATAACCATTCGTTCTGCTTGCGCGCGCGGAATTCCCCGACTCATTAAGTAATACATTTGTTGTTGATCAACTGGGCCAACACTAGCCGCATGTCCTGCCTCAACATCATTTTCGTCAATTAACAGAATTGGGTTAGCATCTCCCCGTGCTTGATCGGACATAATCAATACCCGGTTTTGTTGGTCTGCCTTTGCCCCATGAGCACCATGAATAATTTGCCCAATTCCATTAAAAATCAATTCAGATTTTTCAAGAATGACACCCCGCTGGTTTATCAATCCGGTGGTATGCTTGCCGTGGTTGGTGACGCGGTTGTTGACGCCAACTTCTTGGTCACGAGTAGTTACGGCAATCATCTTTGAGTTAGCAGAACCCCCATCACCTAGCAATTCGGAATCCATGTCACCAACTGTGTTACCATCATTCATCAAGCCAACTGCCCATTCAACGTGCGCCTCCTTGCCAATGTCGGCACGCCGCTTAAAGTAAGTATGGGTATGGGGACCAAATTCATCTAAGGAAGAAAAGTCAATCTCACTATTTTCCTGTGCCATTAATTCAATCATCATATTAGCGGCATTCTCGTGGTCACCAACCGTTGTAAGGTGTTGAATAAACTTAATTCGGCTGCCACGATCGGCAATTACTAGAATATGCGAAATCAGGGGCTCATCTTGAGTGCTGTCCTGAATAATCTCGGCCTCAATTGGCTTTTCAATCTCAACGTTCTTTGGAATATAGAGGAATAAACCGGCATTAAGATAAGCAAGATGATAAGCAGTTAAGAGGTTTTCTTCGGGGTTAATAGCAGTCATGAAGTACTTATTGAAAAGTTCAGGATATTCGCGCGCAGCAGTAAAGATATCTGTGAGAATAACCCCCTGATCTTGAAGCTTTTGTGGCAAGTTAACATGGAGCAAAGTTTGTCCCAACTGGGTTACCTTAATTACTTCATCATCGGCGGCTGGTTTTTCAACTAAGCTGGTGTCTGATTCAATCCATTTCAATGGCCGATCCACAATAAGAGGCCAAGTTCGAAAGTCGAACCGTTGCATTCGTGGCAAACGGAGCTTTTCCATCAACTCACGAGCACTAAGCCGGCGATCAATCAATTGCTGAGGTTCATTATTTGCCTTACTAGCAGCAATTATTTGTTCTTTTGCTGAGTTTAATTCTGTCATCAAACTGCCTCCTAGTCTTCATCATCTACAAGTTTGATATCAAGACCTAATTCGTCACGTAAGCCAGCGTAACCTTCATCTTCAAGTTTTTTAGCAAGATCAGGGCCACCAGTTTTTACAATTCGGCCACCCATCATTACGTGAACCGTATCGGGAACGATGTAGTTCAAAAGGCGTTGATAGTGGGTAATAATTAATGAACCAAAGTTGTCGCCCCGCATTGAGTTAACGCCCTTTGAAACCACCTTAAGAGCATCAATGTCAAGTCCAGAGTCAATTTCATCAAGAATCGCAAAACTAGGTTCAATCATTAAAAGCTGCAAAATCTCATTCCGCTTCTTTTCACCACCAGAGAATCCCTCATTAAGATAACGTTCAGTCATGGATTGACTCATATCAAGCAATTCCAAGTTCTTGTCGAGTTTCTTAATAAAATCCATTACTGAAATCTGATCATCTTCAGGGCGACGAGCATTGATCGCTGCTCGAAGGAATTCAGCATTAGTAACCCCTTGAATTTCAGCGGGATATTGCATTGCAAGAAAAAGGCCTTTTCGTGCCCGTTCATCGACTGGCATGTCAACAATGCTCTCCCCATCAAGAAGAATATCTCCTTGTGTAACATGATAGTTAGGGTGACCCATGATGGTTTGAGAAAGAGTAGACTTACCAGTTCCATTTGGTCCCATAATTGCATGAATTTCTCCAGTCTTCATCTTGAGGTTAACCCCTTTAAGGATCTCCTTTTCTTCCTTGCTTTCTTCATCTTTAACTGAAACGTGAAGATCCTTTATTTCTAGTGTTGCCATAAAATTCATCCTCCTGACCGAAATATTCCAAAATATTCTCGGTAAATATTCCATAAATATCAATAAATTCTTTACATTCTTATTATATCCGAATAATAAAAAAATAAAACTATTCATCTCAATTTATTTTAAGCGCTTTCTCAATAAATGATTTAAGTGTATAATGAAGATATAATATAGTGTTTATATAATTTTGGAATATTAAATAAGGTAGGTGGCGATAATGATTCAACAAAATTATATTCTTCACTCATTTGACTGTTTAAATACAGCCACTGCCGCCCGACTACATGATATGGGCTTATGTGAAGGGTGTCCGATTAAAGTAGTTCAAAAATACCCCTTTCATGGCCCAGTGATAATCGAAAACGACCACCAACGAATCGGTTTGCGGTACACCGTTTTCGCATTGCTTACGGAGGCAAAGTGAGATGACAACAGTTGCGCTGATTGGAAATCCTAATACTGGCAAAACGACCCTGTTTAACTCGCTCACTGATAAATACGCCTATGTCGGTAATTGGACAGGAGTCACAGTTGAAAAGAAACAAGGGACGCTTAAGGGAACGGATATTGTTATCATCGATTTACCTGGTGTATATTCACTCGATCCTTTGACAAAAGATGAAGCAGTGGTAACTAACTACTTAATGCATAATCAACCTAATATGGTCTTAAATATTACAAATGCTAGTCAGTTAAAACGAAACCTTTTGCTAACAATCGAGGTATTGGAACTCGGTTATCCTGTTGTATTGGTTCTTAACATGATTGATGACCTCCGTCGATCAGGGTATGACTACGACCTTGACCTGCTTGAAAAAAGGCTGGGTTGTAAAGTAATGACAACAAATGCGCGCGGACACCAAGGAATTGATCAATTACGAAAAGAAACTATCAATTGTAATTCGCTCCATCCTACCCAACTAGATTTAGATTATCCCCCGATGATCAAACAGGCAATCAGGCAGGCAAGTACAGCGCTGGAAAGCAATTATTCTTTTGCGCCCCAAGTTGCGCGTTGGTTAGCGATTCAATTCATAAGTAAGAATAAAGTAATCCGCAAATTTGCCCAGGAAAAAGAGCTAACTCCCCTGCTTTCGCAACAAAAATATTATGATGCGCAAAAGTTTGCTGACCAGATCTTTGAAGTCCGGTTACAGTTTATTGAGGACACGCTCGAGCAAGCTCGGCATCCACTTAGCAACGGTGGTCAAGTTGAGCTAACAAGTCAAATCGACAAAATCGTTACCAATCCGATTCTTGGCTTACCAATTTTTGTCTTAATTTTCTTTATAATGTTTAAACTATCTTTTGATTGGGTTGGTACCCCACTTTCGGATATGCTTGATCAGTTTATATCAGGCCCGGTTTCAACTATCGCCGACCAAACCTTAGCTAGTCTCGGGGCAATTCCCGCATTACGGTCGCTAGTCGTTAACGGTATTATTGCCGGAGTTGGAGGAGTTTTAGCCTTTATTCCGCAAATCTTCATGCTCTTTGCCTGTATTTCCCTGCTTGAGGACTCTGGTTACATGGCGCGAGCAGCCTTAGTAACAGACCGGGTTATGCAGATGATTGGTTTAAATGGCAAATCTTTTATCCCATTAATTATTGGTTTTGGTTGTAATGTTACGGGAATCATGGCCGCGCGAACAATTGAACAGCCTAAAGAACGACTGATCACTACCCTAATCATGCCGTTTATGAGCTGTTCAGCCCGCCTACCGATTTATAGTTTATTCGTTGCCGCCTTCTTCCCACGTCACCAAGCACTGATTGTTTTATCAGTCTACTTCTTAGGGATTGTTGTGGCTTTAGCAATGGCAAAATTCTATCAAGTAATCTTTAAGGTAAAAGAAAGCTCAGTGTTTGTAGTTGAACTCCCGCACTATCATCTTCCCCGTCTTGATGTAATTTGGCACGGCACATGGGATAAGGGGAAGGGATTTATTAAAAAAGCTGGGACAATTATTTTTGCCGGAACTGTTTTAATCTGGATATTATCAAGTTTTGGGCCTAGTGGTTTTGTTACTAATTCGGCTAATAGTTTTGCAGCCGGCCTTGGACACATCCTTGTTCCGGTCTTTAAGCCAATTGGTCTTGACCAGTGGCAGCCAATTAGTGCTTTGTTTACAGGAATCCTTGCCAAAGAGGTTATTACTTCTAGTATGATGGTAATGTTCCACACAAGCAGTAAAGCGTTCCTCATCGCTTCCCTTGGTCAGTTTATGACTCCGCTTTCTGCTTATACGTTACTAGTCTTTATTCTCTTATACGCACCATGTTTCGCAACGTTAGCAACTATCAAGCAAGAAACTGGTTCGACTAAGTGGATGCTTTATTCTGTTGCATCCAGTTTGGTCGTTGCTTATGGGCTTGCATTTATTATCTTTCAAGTTGGTCGATTGTTTATTGGGTGATTTAAAATGAAATTAATTATTAACGTTATTATTATTGCTGCAATTATTGTGTTAGCCTTTTACCTCCTTATTAAGACTTTTCAACGAGGCAAGCAAGGTAAATGTGCAGCTTGTGACTACGATTGTGAAATCAAAAAGCTGGCAAAGAATAAAAAGCAATTATAAAAATCTGGAGACGTGTGGTTATTTTTCTACGCTTGCTATTGTTCGTAAAAACGAGGTTGGGAGAAAACTTTTGTTTTCTCTCAGCCTCGTTTTTTACTCATTATTCAATTTTTCTCGTAACATAAATCGACGAATCTTGCCACTCGCGTTTTTCGGCAATTCTGAAACGAAAATATACTGTTGCGGAACCTTATAGCGCGCCAAATGTTCATAACCATAATTCATTAGCTTGGTTGTAGAAAGACGACGATCACTGACGACAAAGGCAACTGGTACTTGTCCCCAGACAGAATCATTTTGACCAACGACTGCAACTTCATTAATTTGTGGGTAACGTTGGTAGACCTGCTCAACTTCTTGGGGGAAAATATTTTCTCCGCCAGAGATCAACATTTCATCTGCGCGACCATCGATATAGAGATACCCTTCTTTGTCCAGGTGACCGATATCTCCTGTCCGGTACCACCCGTCAATCATTTTAGAAGGCAACTTATCAGGCAGGTTAAGATAGCCCGGAGTTAAAGCCGGTGTTTTCAGCAGAATTTCACCATCTTTACTAAGTTTTAGTTGGGTTGAGAATAGTGGCTGCCCAACTGAGCCTAATTTTAGGAGTGCATCGGCTGACCGTAATGCAACAATTTGGGAACATGTTTCCGTCATTCCATAGCATTGAACAACAGGAATTGACCGTTGCAAACATGTTTCGAGCGTTTCCCGATCAATCGTTCCGCCCCCAAGTAACATACAACGAAATGCTGAATTATAGTGCGTATTAGTCTTATTTTGTTGCTGAATGAGCTTTTTCAACATAAAAGGAACAACTGACATAATGGTAACCGTTTCATTTGCTAAAATCCGTTCAATTTCTTCGGCACGAAACTTCTCGACTAAGCGAACAGTCATCCCGTAAATTAATCCCCGCATAATAATCGAAAAGCCACTAATATGGAAGATCGGTGCTACACATAACCACTTATCTGCGGACGACAAGCCTAAATTCAATGCAGAAGAAACTGCTGAATAAAAATGGTTGCCGAAAGTTTGCAAAACTCCTTTAGGTTTACCGGTCGTCCCAGAAGTATACATGATGCTGGCTACCCAGTCTGATTTAAATACCGGAATCAACTCTCCTGGAGCAGCATTTGTTATCAAGAACGCACTGTAAGACTTAAAAGGATTCGTCATCCCTGATCGCCAGAGAGAATTTTCAACCAAACACAACTGAAGCCCACTATCTTTAATCTGTCGTTCAAGCTCTTCACCAGCAAGCCGCCAGTTCAACCAGACAATCGTGCGGCCACTACACATGATTGCTAGTGCTAATTTATAGCTCATCAGAGTATTAGTAGCTAGGAGACCTACCCGCGAACCAGGATTAAGGCGGTCAATTTTTCCCACGAGTACCTCTACTTGTTTTTTTAATTCAGCAAATGATAGGCGCTCATTACCGTCATCAATTGCAATCTGGTTCGGCTGAGTTGCCGCTTGCTTTAATAGCCAGTTTTGTGTTTCCATTTAAATTGCCTCTTTTATGGGAATTTAGGGAACTGGTCAAAATCAGGGTCCCGTTTTTCATTAAAGGCATCGCGCCCTTCTTTACCTTCATCAGTGGTGTAGAAGAGCATCGTCGCATCACCACCGAGTTGTTGGAGGCCAGCTAGTCCATCAGTATCAGCATTCATGGCAGCCTTAATAAACCGTAATGCCGTTGGTGACTTCTTCAAGATTTCGTTACACCAATCTAAGGTAACCGATTCAACTTGGTCTAATGGCACAACTTTATTAATCCAGTTCATCTGGTAGGCTTCTTCGGCACTGTAGAAGTGGTTTAAGAACCAGACTTCCTTTGCCCGTTTGTGACCGATCACGCGGGCAAGGTAACCAGATCCATAGCCAGCATCAAAACTGCCGACCTTGGGACCGGTTTGCCCAAATTTAGCATTGTCAGCAGCAATTGTTAAGTCACAGACAAGTTGCAAGATATTTCCGCCACCAACTGACCAGCCTTTTACCATCGCAATGACTGGTTTAGGGATAATCCGGATTAAATGCTGCAAGTCAAGGACATTGAGACGGGCAATCTTATCGGGGCCGACATATCCACCGTTGCCCCGAACTCCTTGGTCACCACCAGATGAGAAAGCCTTATCACCGGCACCGGTTAGGATAATCACCCCAATTGTGCTATCATCACGACAGATGGTAAACGCGTCGATCATTTCTTGAATTGTAACGGGGGTAAAGGCGTTCATTTTTTCTGGACGATTCATTGTAATTTTTGCAATCTTTCCCGCTCGTTCAAAAATAATCTCAGAATAATCTTTAACCGGTTGCCAATTAACTGTTGTCATAACTACTCTACTCCTTTTGTGAGGTCAATAATAATGAACCTATTAGAAAATTTAGATATTCAAACTCAATCAGTCACAGCTAACAAATGCGTTATCACTGTTAAAGTAAGTGATAAACTCAAGCAACCTTATGGAATCGTTCATGGTGGGATAAATGCAGTCCTCGCTGAAACCGCAGCTTCCTTAGGTGCCAATCAATGGTTAGCTGATCGTCAACAAGATCAAATAGCTCTCGGAGTTAATATTACCACAGAGCACCTCATTGCGGTATCAAATGGTGAACTAAGAGCCATTGCAACGCCGATTAAATGTGGCCGACGAATCCAAACCTGGCAAGTCGATATCCATTGTAATGATCAATGCACTAGTACCAGTATAGTTACCCTAATCAACCAGCCTCACCCATAAATTTCTGATCAATTCTTTAATTAGTATTTGAAAATAAAATTATTTGGAATTATAAAAAATGGTTATGCACCTTTGTTACTATCTTTTTTCGCTTTAACGTTCGATTAATCGTTCTGATTATACAAATTCTGTTATTGTTCTAAAATAAGACATTTGATAAATTAATACCAACGCGAGGCGAACTGCGTGATAAAATTAAAACGTTTTATCTTGCCTGAATTAAGGAATGAATCCCTTCTTTTAGGTCGTCAGTTTACCTATTTGGGGAGAAGAAAAATAAATAGGACAAACACTATGATGGGAAGCATGTCGCGTAAATTATAGTTTTAAAGGAGAGCATTTTTGATATGCGCTTCAATGAAGAAGATGAAGAAAAGTACCTTAAGTTGATTAACAATACCCGTCGGGGAAGCAATAAGGACTTTGAAGAGTTATTTCGCCGTTATTGGCCGCTCGTTCGCCGACTGTGGCAACGATATAATATTAGCGGCCTTGAATTGGCAGATTGGGAACAGGAAGCCCGCCTTGTGATGCTAGAAGTTATTCGTTTATACAATAATCAAGGTCCGCGCATGTTTAGCTGTTTTTTTAAGGAATGCTTAACCAACCGGATTCGTGATATCCAACGACAAACTCAGGCTCACAAACGGATCCCAGCAGGCTGTCTTTACGCATTAAGCGATGATTTTGCTGAAACACTTACCGACTTTTTACATCATTCCCCTGATGACATTGTTTATTGCCGGCAGAGTCTTGACCGTTTACTTTGCCATTGTTCTACATTTGAACGAAAAGTATTAGTTTATCTCCATACTGGTTATTCGATAACTGAGATTGCTGGTACCCTTAATTGCTCTAAACGGAGCGTCCAAAGTGCCTTGCATCGTTGCCACGGCAAGCTATTAAAAGTATTAATGAAGTAAGGACTTATAAAGCAAAAATAAGGTGCTGTGACATAAGTTAAGTTACTTTCATAAAAAGCAAATACGCAGTACAACAATGG
>BLMQ01000043.1:0-3874 GCA_011958095.1 Lactobacillaceae bacterium
CTAATGAAGTCCCCAGGAGTGCGAACTTTCATCGACTTTGCACCCCCGCCTCGTGCCTGCATTGAGGGATGAGCCTGGTTAGCGATTGTTAAAATCTCATCTTGGTGTTCTAAGAGCCATGATTTAACTGCTGTTTTATCGGTCACGCCGTCTAAAACAACTTGGCCCACTAATTGCCGGTCTTGCTGAGGGGCAGTAAATCCTCCTGACCTACTTACCCGATGCGCGCCATTGCTAGCAGCGGCAATGACTGATGGCTCTTCAACCACCATTGGTACAACATACTGACGATTATTTACAGTTATATTTAAGGCTACTCCTTCAGGCAAAGAATAATCTGTAATATAATTTTCGACTAGCTCATCCCCTAAATCTGAACTTGTATTTGCTAATACTTGCTCTTCTAGCGGGGATAGTTGACGAGCTTTTGTCAATTGTTGACGTCGATCATGGGCAGATAATTTATAAAAACCGTGTTGCCAATCAGTCATGGTGTCGCTTCCTTTGATTTACATATTCAGTGATAATTCCTTCACGAACACCACTCTCTGAAAAAATAACCCGACCATCACTATTGCGTTGCAAGAGGGTTACAAGAGGCAGCATTCCGCCGATGATAATGTCTGCTCGTTCTGGTTCTAGACCAGTCATTCGTTTACGCTGGGCCAAGTTACGATTTAGCAATTCACGATAAGTAGCAAATACTACTCGCGAGGAAAGCTGATACCCATGAATTGAACCATTTCGACGGTGATGGTGATGGTAAGACTGGGTCATACGCGCCAAAGTCCGGTTAGCACCACCTAATAAAACAATCGGAACACGTGTCGCATAACGTAACCACGGAATTTTGGTCAATCGTTCGTTCATCGCTACCTGCGCACGAAAAAGGTCAGCCGAACGAACATAGCCATTTAAATGGTATTGCTCTGATAAATTAACAGCACCCACCGGAATAGAAATCAAGTTACGTGCTTTTCGCTGCTGTACCAATATCAATTCACAGCTTGCTCCACCAACATCTAAAATTAAACAGTGGTTAAGCCGCAATGTTCGAACGACACCTAAGTAATCATAATAGGCTTCTTTTTTTCCAGATAAAACTTGTAGATGAATACCAACTTCTTGCTGGACACGCTTCAAAAACTCTTGGCGATTTCGTGCCTGCCGAACTGCAGCAGTCGTGATCGCACGAACCTTAATATTGGGAATCTCTTGGTAGATTTTTTTAAATCGTTTTAGAGCCGCAATTGTGCGTTCAATTGCACTCTCTTGTAACATTTTTTCTCGTCCCATTCCCTCAGATAAACGTGTATTTTCTTTTACACGTCGAATTTCACGAAATCGTCCGTCTGGAGCAATTTCTGTTATTGCCATTCGGGCCGAGTTTGAGCCGAGGTCTACAATCGCGAGGTTTTCCACCATTTTCACCTCCGCTTTAATTAATTATTTTTCGTATAAATACATCTCTTTTATGTTACCATGTTCTGCTATGGGAGACACGAAAAAAAACGAGGCTTGCAGAAAAACTTATTTTCCTAGCAGCCTCGCTTTCTCAATTTATATTTTTAGCCAAAGTAGTTAATTCCGATTGCATCACGAACTTCTTTAAGTGTCTGGTTTGCAACTTCATTTGCCTGTGCTGAGCCTTCTTTAAGAACTTGATCAACATAATCAAGATTAGCAGCATACTCTTCGCGTCGCTTGCGAATTGGTGCAAGTTCAGCTTCAAGAACTTCATTTAAGTAGCGCTTGATCTTAACATCCCCAAGACCACCAGCTTGGTATTGCTCCTTCAGTTTAGCAACTTGTTCTTTGTCTGGATCAAAGATGTCAAGGTAAGTAAAGACAGTATTGCCTTCAACATGACCAGGATCACTAACCTTGATATGTGTTGGATCAGTATACATCGACATTACTTTCTTTTGCACTGTATCAGCATCATCAGAAAGATAAATTGCATTGCCAAGGGACTTACTCATCTTTGCGTTACCATCGAGTCCTGGAATCCGTCCCTGACCCTTTGGTGGGAATACCCCTTCAGGCTCAACTAAAATATCTTGTTGATAAATACGGTTGAATGTCCGCACAATTTCACGAGTTTGTTCAAGCATTGGTTCTTGGTCATCACCAACTGGCACTGTATCAGCCTTAAATGCTGTAATATCTGCTGCTTGGCTTACTGGGTAAGTAAAGAATCCAGCTGGCACACTTTCACCAAACTTCTTTTGCTTAATCTCAGTCTTAACAGTTGGGTTTCGGCGTAAACGCGCAACAGTTACTAAGTTAAGATAGTGCATTGTTAATTCACTCAATGCTGGAATTTGTGATTGAACCAAAATTGTTGATTTCTTTGGATCAATTCCAACCGCCAAATAATCAAGGGCAACTTCATGGAGACTACGACGGATTTTTTCAGGATCACGAGCATTATCAGTCAATGCTTGTTGGTCAGCAATCATGATAAAGGTATCATATTTACCCGTATTTTGTAATTCAACCCTATTTTTTAATGAACCTACATAGTGTCCAATATGCAACTTACCTGTTGGTCGATCACCAGTTAAAATAACGTGTTTTTCTTCTGCCATTTTAAATTCCTCCTAAACTATAAAACGCCCTACTTAGCCATATAAACTAAATAGGACGCTTTTCGCGCGGTACCACCTAAATTGCAATCATCATTGCCGCTCATTATGTATTTTGTTGTGACCATTTCGCACTTTGGGAACCTTTTCACCAACTGTTCCTCGCTAAGACTCGCGCTACTTAATATAGTTAATTTTAATCCAACTCCTACTAAAAAGGCAAGACAATCCTGAATATGACAAGTATAATAATACTAAACGTCGAACAGGAGTGGTCAATATGCGCTCAAAAAGAAATAAAACAATTGATTTCACGCTTGAGGAGGCTTCACCTGAGCTCCTCAGCCAGATTATTCACCCAACTGATAATCTCCAGACAATATCCAACAAGATTATCAACGGTGATTCCTTCAAAGTAATGACTCAACTAGCACCACACCAGGTTGATCTTGCCCTTATTGACCCTCCCTATAATCTTAACAAACAATATGATGGTTTAAACTTCAAAAAGATGTCTACGAGCCAATATCAGACTTACACGCAAAAGTGGATTGATCTCTTAAAGCCATTACTAAAAGAAAATGCTAGTATCTATGTCTTTTCTGATTGGGCAACTAGCATGGCACTTGCGCCGATCCTCGAAAAAAATTTTACAATTCAAAATCGGATTACTTGGCAACGGGAAAAAGGACGCGGCTCACAGAAAAATTGGAAAAACGGGATGGAGGATATTTGGTTCTTGACTGCTAACCCGAGTGACTATACCTTTAACGTCGACCAAGTTAAGCAACGACGACAGGTGGTAGCTCCTTATCGTCAAGATGGGGTAGCTAAAGACTGGCAAGCTACTAAAAATGGTAACTTTCGGGATACGATGCCTTCTAATTTTTGGGATGACATTTCAATTCCGTATTGGTCAATGCCAGAAAATACTGGTCACCCTACGCAAAAGCCCGAGAAATTGCTGGCAAAAATTATCCTTGCCAGTTCTAATCCTAATGACTTCATTTTTGATCCTTTTGCTGGTTCCGGTTCGAGTTTAGTGACTGCCGCTAAACTTAACCGCCGTTATCTTGGAATCGAGCAAAGTCTTCTATATTGTGCATGGGGACAGTACCGACTTAATCAAATAAAAGATGATCCTAGCATCCAAGGCTACACTGACGGGGTCTTTTGGGAACGCAATACCTTGGCAGTACAACGAAAAATTAAACGCCAACAAAGGGCAAGTGATGGCACTATGTCCCGTCAAGTATACAGATCAAATAGATAAAAATTTTAGGCGG
>BLMQ01000044.1:0-1579 GCA_011958095.1 Lactobacillaceae bacterium
AAACAACCTAAGATTAGTTCAGGACAAAAATAATTATTGTCCTGGACTTTTTTTGTTATTCTGAAGATAGAGCTAAGATCGATCATGCTCCCAGGGACTTCGAGTCCGTATTATAAAATGATCTCCGCTATCTTTGATTTGATATTTTGCTTTTAGGTTGTGGAACTACGAGTTCGAGTATTTAGGAAATGAAGTACAAATCTAGGATAGCGGTTATATCTAGCTCTATTTATAGAAAGGAAGTCTTTTTATGTCTGATATATTTGCCTTGGATGTTTCAATGGGGAAAAGCTACTGTGTCTGGTATCGAGGGAAACACTGTTTAAAGGAGTTTTCTTTAGTACACACGAAAGCGGGGTTTAATGCTCTACGAGATATGATTAAGAAAGCTCAGAAGCCAATTATCTACTTTGAAGCGACTGGAATTTATTCGCGAGTAATTGAACATTTCTGTGAGACCAATGGTCTCCGCTTTTGCCGTCTTAATCCACTAGAACTTCATTTAAAGTCCGAGAGTCTACGACGAGTTAAGACCGATCAGAAAGACGCTCATCGGATTGCGCTCACTGTCCAGGAAAATGCTTTTCGATTAACAGTTCCTTGGAAAAAAGACTATCTTCAGTTACATGAGCTTAGTCGGTTCTATAATCAGCTCAATGCTGATTGGAACTATCGTCTAAATCATCTTCATACTGCACTTGAACAAGTTTTTCCAGAACTTAAGCAATTATTTGTAAATAGAACATCTAAATTAGCGTTGAATATCGTGGAGCTTTTTCCTCATCCAGCACTAGTTAGGCCTTATTCGAGAGTTAAATTAAAGAATATTCTAATGGCATCTACAGATAAACGAATATCTAAGATGAAAGCTTATAAGTATGCCGATCGATTAATCAATCTCGCCCAAAACTCATATCCGGCTGTTTCTGGTGATGCCATTCAGGTTGATGAAGTTCGCTACTATGCTCGCCAATTAATTGCCTTAACCCGTAAAAAGGAAGAGGTTATCAAGCGAATGGAGTCTATTGCCCAGCGCTTGCCAGAGTATATCCTATACTGCTCTTTTCCGGGAATCGGGAAACAAACTGCGGCTCAGTTAATGGGAGAATTGGGCGACATTAGTCGCTTTGACAATGCCAATCAGCTTAATGCCTTTGTCGGAATTGATATTTGTCGTTACCAATCTGGAACCTATTTAGGTCAAGATCACATTAATAAGCGTGGAAACCCGATTGCCCGTAAGCTCTTATATTTTACTGTAGGTAATATGATCCGCCAACAACACGCTAATTCTAATCATATCGTTGACTATTACTATCGTTTAAAAGAAAAACGACCTCATCCAAAACTGAACAAGGTCGCCATGGTAGCTTGTATGAATAAAACTCTGAAATGTCTCTTATCCATGATTAAGCACCATGAAAAATACCACTATCGGTATACGGACTCAATGGTCCCTGTGAAGGCATAATCACCTCACAATTTTAATATACCACTAATTCTCGATTTTTGAAGAAGAACCGGGTTGGTTTAGTATACTCTTCTTTTCTAAATATTTTTCTTGACTAATCGTAGGAAA
>BLMQ01000045.1:0-2557 GCA_011958095.1 Lactobacillaceae bacterium
CAAAAAAAGTCCAGGACAATAATTATTTTTGTCCTGAACTAATCTTAGGTTGTTTCTGTTACCATGCTATTAATTTTCAAACTGCTTAGCAACCTTTTCTGCGATCTCACGGTAATGGTCTAAGTACTTAGCATAATTATCATCGTACATGTAATCAGCATCTGCTTCTGGATCTTGAGACGTCAAAATCTTTGGACCATCATTCGTAATAACTAAGGTATGCTCGTATTGACAACTCCAACCACCATCAGCAGTCTTGGCAAGCCAACCACTTGGATCACTGGTATCAGCTTCCCAAGTACCAGTGTTAATCATTGGTTCAACAGTAATGGTCATCCCATTCCGAAGACGGATTCCTTGACCGTGTTCGCCGTAGTGAGGCACCATTGGATCTTCATGCATTGTTGGTTGAATACCGTGACCAACAAATTCACGGACATCCCCATAGCCATTCTCATCTTCTGTGTAGTGTTGAATAACTGCCCCAATATCACCAATCCGGTTACCAGGAACACATTGGTCAATTCCCATAAACAGTGACTTCTTAGTAACATCCATTAACTTTTGGATTTCAGGAGAAACTTCTCCTACCGCATAGCTCCAGCAAGAATCACTGAAAGCACCATCAACACTGACAACCGTATCAACCTTTACTAAGTCGCCCTTCTTTAAGATTAACTTCTTACGAGGGAACCCGTGACAAATTTCATCATTAACACTAACACAGGTAGCGTACTTGTATCCTTCAAAACCAATTTGTTCAGCTTTAGCTCCAGCAGCCTTGAAGTACTTCCGAGCGAATTCTTCAATCTTCCAACTTGAGATGCCCGGCTTAATAATTTTACGAAGGCCAAGGTGCATTGCCGCCAAGGCTGCCCCGGCCTTTTCCATTGCATCGATTTCTCGAGGTGATTTTAAACTAATCATTTTCGCGATCTCCTTATTTACAATCTAACATAAATAGTATACCACTTGTCTGCCCTGATATTGCAAACCGTGCTATACTATATGAACGTTATAGATTTAATGGAGGTTATAAAATGGCAAAAGCACTTGTAGTATACGCAACCATTACAGGTAATAATGAAGACGTTGCGGATATCATTACTGACGCTCTTGAAGATTTAGGAGTAGAAGTCGATGAAGTTGAAATGACAATGGCTGATCCAGCTGACTTTGAAGAAGCTGATATTTGTGTGATCTGTCCTTATACTTACGATGAGGGAGCTCTCCCAGAAGAAGGAATTGACTTTTATGAAGACTTACAAGAAGAACAACTAGCAGGCAAAGTTTATGGAGTTGCTGGCTCTGGTGATACTTTCTATGGGGATGACTTCTGCGTTGCCGTTGATAAATTTGGGGATGCCCTTACCAAGACGGGGGCAGCTAAGGGCGCTGAAGATGTTAAAATCAACCTCGCACCAGATGAAGAAGACATTCAAAAGCTCGATGCCTTCGCTAAGCAATTAGTGGAAAAGGCGGCTAAACTGAATGATTAAGGATCTGTGGGTAAAATATAAGTCAATCATTGCCTACCTTTTCTGGGGCGTTGTCACAACGGTGGTTAACTTAGCAGTATTCCAGATTTTGAGTTCTGGGATCCATTGGAATTATCAAGTAGCTAATGTTATTGCCTGGTTTTTATCGGTTTTAGTAGCTTACTTCACTAATAAAGTCTGGGTATTCGGATCACATTACACTACCGTTAATGACTTTATTGTTGAGTTTCTTCGATTCTATTTCTACCGAGGCCTCACACTTGTATTAGATATAATTATTATGTATGTTGGGGTTTCTTTATTAGGATTCAATGATCCTCTCCAACAATTTATCGTTAAATTTATTGATAATGTCATTGTGGTAATTGCTAATTACATTTTCTCAAAGTGGTTAATCTTCAAAGATAATCGCGATATTGCAGATAAATAAATGATAGGATTCGGACTGTAAACTTACAGTGCGAATTTTTTATTTATTTTGAGAATCCCAACTATAATACATATTAAGAAGGGACTGACCTAAAATGATGAAAAAATTCCCACCAATTGAAAAAATATTAGAAGCCTATACAGCAATTGCTGACGGTCACGTTAAACTTGAAAACGATCAAGCACTCGTAACCTCTTCTAATGAAGCGAAAACTTATACCGTTACCTTTCACGACAATACCTATACTTCAAATGACAATGCCTCATACTGGTAAGGCTATCTTGGCTATCCCGGAATTGCTGTCCTGATGCTTCAAGGAAAGTTGCCCTATGATAAGGAATTAGCTCAACAATTCGCTGGAGTTGATTGGAATAAAATCAATCAAGAATATAAGCGTAATTATGCGCAAGCTGCTGATGCTGTTATGACTGCTAAAGGAATTGATAAGAAGAAAGCAGAGACGGAACTTCATCATGTTTACGATGCCCTAAAGCAATTACCAATTATCGTTAAACGTGGATCATTACGACCACCTAAAGCAAACTAAAGGTGAATAAGAGACTACTCTTTTACTTGAACTACTCCCACTTAGCTAAACCTACGGTTTAATGCTTGAAGTGGGAGATTC
>BLMQ01000046.1:0-9439 GCA_011958095.1 Lactobacillaceae bacterium
CAAAAAAAGTCCAGGACAATAATTATTTTTGTCCTGAACTAATCTTAGGTTGTTTATTTTTTACGTCAATTAAAACCAGCTACGGATCCAGTTAACAAACTGGGTCCACCAAGACTGAGCTTGTTGCTTAACTGCCTGCCCGTCTTGAGAATTCAAGAATTTTTTCGCCTTATTCATCATATCTCCTGATGAATTCTTTACATTATTAATCGTATCAGTTACGTGTGAGCTATAGTCTTTACTTGAACTAATTGGAGCATTATTAAACTGAACAAGCGCATTGATAATTGGTTGTTCATGATTCTTTGTTTCATTGTAAATGTTTCGCTCTTCAAGTTTCTGATTAAAGATTACTTGAATTTGATTTTGCGTTGGGGTAGTTCCTTGTTTCTTTTGTTGGTTAATTTCCTTAGTGGTATCACCAACCGCAGCCATCAACTTACCAGGATATTTACTATCATCCTTATTAGCTTCAATTGCCCCATTTGTTGCGGTCAACATTTGGTTAGCAGATTGAGTATTTTGCTCATTTAAACTAACTCCATCTGCCGCAATTGCTTTATAGACTCCGGTTAAAGCTGACTCCCCAGAAACGGCCCGGTTAGCGCTAACGGTGATAGTAACATCTGTGACCCCCGCCATTTGCGCAACCATAGCGTACTGTTGGGCAGTTACTTTAGTAATATTATCCTCACCATTAAACTTTTTTACATTAACTTTAATCCCTGAACCTGGATCGGTGGGGACAATTGCTACCGAACTAACCATGGCAGCATTAGTTGTCGAACCATTCGGATTGATATACTTCTGATAATCACTGGCAGTAGCGGTTAACGTTGTAAAGTTATCATCGACTGCTAGTACATTATTTAATTCATTCTTCTCGGCAGCCCCTGCTCCATATACAACATATGATTTATTTAACGTATGAGTCTGGGTAGTTGAACTGCTACTCGTACTTTCACTAGTTGTTTCAGCCGCCAAAACTGTGGCCTGGCTAACTGGCACTGCTAATAAAGATAGTGCAAGAGTCGAAGTAATAATGATTTTGATTAACTTATTTGAGCGCACTTTTTTACTCCTTTTAAGGCAAATTAAATTTATGTTAATGATAAGAAAAAATCCGCCAAAATACTAGCGGATTTTATTTTCTTTACCACAGTTTAATTATTACGCCAGTGGATTGGGCGGGAGCAGAAAGGCGCTTAGTCATAACTTGGCTTGGCCGTTAATTCTCTCCCTCGTCTTGCAGAGCTTCACCGAGTTGCTTCATTCCTGCTTTGATCTGGTCTTCCTGAGCATTGGAGTAGTTCAACCGGAAGGCACCGGGCTGTGGGTCACCTGCATAAAATGGGTCACCTGGTACAAAGGCCACGTTATGTTCCAGACATTGCTTAAAAAGCTCAACAGTATCTTCTACTCCGGGTACTTCAACCCATAGGAACATTCCGCCTTCTGGATCAGTATATTTAACACCTTGGGGGAAGTATTTCTCTAGCCCCTCTGTCATTAGTGCTTTGCGTTGCCCATACAGGTCACTAATTTGCTTGACATGTGCATCAAGGTCGTTATGCTTCAGAAATTCTACCACGGCATACTGGGCTAAGTTATCTGTATGCAAGTCTGCAGACTGTTTCAGTACCGTCAGCTTATTAACAACAGCTTCATCGGCTACCACCCATCCTAAACGGAAACCAGGAGCAAGCGTCTTGGAGAAAGTCCCCATATAGAAAACGTGTCCGGTTTTGTCAAACGACTTAACTGCTGGCACATGCTGCCCCTTAAAACGAATTTCACCATAAGGATTATCCTCTAACACATAAACATCATATTTAGCGGCTAGTTCGGCCAGCTTTTCCCGTCGCTTTAGTGCCATGGTTCGACCAGTTGGATTTTGAAAGTTTGGCACGGTGTAAACCAGCTTAGCTTCCGGATGAGCCTTTAATGCTTCTTCTAGGGCATCCATCTTCATCCCCGCTTCATCCATTTCTACCCCCACAAAGTTGGCACCATATGATTTAAAGACATCAAGAGCACAAAGATAAGTTGGCTGTTCGACCAGTACGGTATCACCAGGATTAACAAAGGCCTTCCCGACTAAGTCAAGGGCTTGTTCTGAACCTGTCGTCATCAACACATTGTCTAGCTGCCCGGTCACGTTTTCTTTTTCTTTAACACGTTGGAGAACCAATTCACGGAGGGCTGTCACCCCTTTAGCGGCTCCATACTGCATTACTTCTTGACCACGTTCAGCAAACACCTGGTCAACAGCTTCTTTCATCGCTTTGACAGGGAAAAGCTCAGGCGCCGGCAATCCTCCAGCAAAAGAAATAATCTTTGGATCCGCCGCTGCTTTTAAGATTACACCGACTGCATCTGTTCCATCTGCTGGCACGCGTTTGGAAAAATTAAACTTGGTCATTGTCGTCACTCCTCGTAATAGATGTCAGGCATTAACGTTATCAATCTATTCTGCCTGAGCTAGCTGGTTTGCTCGCTCTTCTTCTTTTTTCAATCGTTCTTTGATGTATGTTGCGGATGTTGCTAGTTTTGCTTCTTCTTCCGGCGTCAAGTCCAGATGCAGTTGCTCCACTACCCCGTCACGGCCAACGACAGCTGGATATGAAAGGTACGTGCCGTATTCTTCACGATAATTAGAAACTGGCATTTCAGTTCGCGCATCATTCAATAATGCGTTGGTTAGCCGGACTGCTGCCGTGGCAACACCATAATTAGTGTATTTCTTCCCTTGATATACGAGGTAGCCTCCTTGACGAGCACGTTCTTCTAGCTCAGAAAGCTTTAATCCCCGTTCTTTTGCTAGTTCAGTGACCGGTTTCCCCAGGACGCGGACTGTCGACCATGCCGTAAATTGCGAATTGCCATGTTCCCCAAGATTAAAACCAACAACAGAGCGTGAATCAACTTTCAACGCTTCACCAACCCGGGCCCGCATCCGTGCAGAGTCGAGTAAGGTCCCCGTCCCCATCACGTGTTCTTTTGGTAATCCCGTTAATTTTTGGTACATTGAGGTAATCACATCACAAGGGTTAGTAACATCAACTAACTTACCGTGAAATCCATTGTCTACTAACATCTTCGCTACCAAGGGCACTTGGGTCCGCGTAAACTTAAATTCAGCAAAGCGATCATGATCTGGCGTATCAACCAACTTTGATTTTCCTAGGGCTGACACGACCACATCACAATCACGCAATTGGCTTTCATCATTAACAGTCAGGTTAGTATGGTAAGGCAAATTGGCCATTGCATCTCGTAAGTCCAAAGCATCCGCTTGCACCTTAGCTTCATTAGTATCAAATAATGCGAGGTCATCGACAAAGCCACCAGCAACTAAATAGTGCGCTACCGTTGCCCCAACGTGACCCATTCCGACTACTGCTACTTTTCTCGTCATAATAAAACTCCCTTTCTCTTTTATTGCACAACTATGTAAAATAATTAATTCTAGTCGGTCACGTCCACACTCACAGTGCCGAAGCCATTATCAAATTTGGCTTCCCACTTGCCGGCAGTTAAATGTGGTGGTAAGAGGAAAGTACCTGATGATACTAGCTGCCCTGCGCGGAATGTCTTCCCTTGTTCTTCAAGCTTTCTGACTAGCCATTGTAATGACTTTAATGGGTTGCCAAGTACTTCACTTGACGCCCCACTATCCACTTCTTTGCCATCGTGGTAAAGGGTGACGTTTACATTTGCTGCATCATCAACGGTCTTAAACACCTCATCGGTTGGTCGTTCTTGACCATATACTACATACCCACCAACAGCACAATCACTCATGACACTGAATTTATTTAGATCTGGGAACCAGTCAGCAAAACGACTATCAGGTACTTCCAGCGTGCCGCAGACAGTAGTCTTATGTAATAAATCTTCCATCGAATCACTGGCGTGCAAGTCAGTTTTAGCACGGAAGCCGAGTTCAACTTCCACTAACGGAGCCATCGTTTGTTCTTTGAGAGAGAGAACGGCAGGTGATGGTAAGAAGTGGGCATCAACTTGTTGTCCATAGAGCGGACTATCAGAATCAAACATGTCCTGAGTTTTCTTACTAGTTAAGGAAACTTTATACCCACCAGTTGGGAGTCCCTTTAATTCAACGAAACGATCTTGAAGGGCATAAGCTGTATTATCATCGCTAACGACCTCTGCCCATTCATCCACTACCAGTGGTTTCTTGCTTTGGTAAGCTTGGAAAAGTTCTTGAGCAAAAGCTTCTTGTTCTTCATTTAAGGTAACGTTTTTATTTGCAGTCATAATAATATCCTCCTTAGGACCTGACCGCTGTTACCAAATTAATTATCGGTCTAAGCCGGTCAGGTCATGTTCTAATTTTTCTTCAATGTTAATAATGTCTGAAATATCACTGTCTGCCATGACCACCACCACCTTTAAATATGTCTAATAAAAAACGCCCTCCTAGCTCTATTAAGAACTAAAAGGACGTCTATCAACGTGGTACCACCTTTATTTACAACACAAGGGTTGCCTCAATCAACTGCCCACAATGGCAATTAATCGGCAAGATAATGGCTGCTACCAGTATGTTCTACTATTATTTCGGCATACAACTCGCGAGGGATTTGTCGCAACTACCTCCTACCAGTTTCCACCAACCACCGGCTCTCTTAATTCAGCAGAATTGACGATTCTCGGTCAACGTTTTTTAATTTCTCTTAATTGATTATTAGTAGAATATCACGTGAAAATGATAAAAACAAGAGTTAAATTAGAAAATCATTAAAAACAACATTGCCATGGATCATTATTCGCAAAATATGTACAGTATCAACTAATTTGACTCTTCCCACAAGAATTTAATCAATTCACGGTTTACTTGACTGTTATTGTGGAGCTTACTATGCTGGGCATTCTTTCCATGAATTTCAACTTCGCGATATGATTTTGCACGATCACTGACTAAATACTTTAATGATTTAGCAGAATTTACCGGTACATCTTCGTCCGAGTGACTACCATCCCCAACATCCCCATAAATATTTAACACGGCTGTATTTTTCGGAAAGGTCTGCCGTAACCCAAGTAATTCGCGGTAGGCAGAGTCCATTTTCTCTGGTTCGCCGGTCTTTGGATTTATCTTAGCATTTTGCGTCTCACTTTGCCCTACCAGTCCATTATAGTGTCCAGCAATCGCTACTAAGTGGGCTACTTGCGGAAGGCTTTTATCATTTACATTGTCATTAATATAATTGATAATTTCCAAGTTTCCCATTGAATGGCCCACAAGGTTAATTTGCTTATAATGGTGTTGTTTTTCTAAAGCTAATACTACATTTTTTACATATTCACCACCATGATGATAACCTTGCGTGTAATTATCTCGATATGCACTTAATTTATTATCTTCAAGGTTAACTTCCACAATAGGATTAACGGCATTTGCGGGAATTGGGCGGTTAAAAGTTACCCTCCCTTTTTTGTCAACTGCATCAAAGAATTGTTTGAGCTGCTTAATGCTTAAATGGTATTTAAACATCCCGATCATTAAGGTCACCGGCTAATTTTAAGCCCTAACGATTTTTAAAGTAATCCTTTGCCGTTCTACGTTTGCTGATAATGGGGTAATGTATCCAAATGACATATTATTCGCCTCCGATTTTTTTAATCACTTTAGCTGGAACGCCTGCAACAACAGTATTGGCAGGAACATCTTTACTAACAACTGCTCCCGCTGCAACAACAGCATTCTCTCCAACTGTAACACCTGGTAAGATTGTAGCGTTTGCGCCAAGCCAGGCATTTCCCTTAATAAGAACTGATTTTAACTCAATCCCATGGCGCTTTTCTGGATCAAGGGGATGATTTACCGAAATAATTGTTACATTAGGTCCGACTAGAACTTTATCTTCCAATTCAATTCCGCCGAGATCAGTAAACATCGCCCCACTGTTAATAAATACTTGTTTCCCAATTTTCAAGTTAGCTCCGTAATCGCTACGGATCGGCAAGCGAATTTCAACAGAGTCATCTATTTTTTGACCAGTTACATCATTAAGGACGTGACGAATTTCTCTTTGCGATGCCGGGCGACTATTCAATTGGTGAAGCAAGTCTTGATTTTTTAAAGCCGTGGCCGTGATTGTCGCAAGTTCTTCTTTTTGAATCTCTTTCATTTCCATCCCTCTTTGGTAACCTACTCAAAGAATACTCAGATATCAAAATTAATTTAGTAAGTGGTGATAGTGACCTGATCTACCAGCGATTAAATAACGGTACCTTGGATTTTGGAATCATAATGGGACCAGAAAAACTCCTAAATTATCATTCTATTAGTTTGCCACAAAATAATATCTGGGGAATCTTAGTCCGAAAAGATCAACCGATTGCAAAAAAGAAAAAGATCACTCCGCAAGATCTAATTGGCCTGCCCCTACTAACGTCAGCACAATCAAAACAACAAGACATTTTTAGAAGTTGGGCTGGTTCATTGATCAATCGGTTTAATTTTATTGGCCAGTATAACTTAATTTTTAATGCTCGTCTCTTAACAGAAACCGGGGCCTGTCTTGCCCTAACTTACGAAAATTTGATCAATGTTACTGGGACCAACCTTGTCTTTCGTCCTCTAACCCCTACTGTTACAGATCAAAATAATCTGATTTAGAATAAAAACCGTCAATTATCTAACTTTGCACAGGTTTTCTTGAACTATTTAAAGGAAGTGCAATGAGTCTTATCATTACAAAAAGCGCTGATTAACTGGATTTCCCAGCCTCAGCGCTTTTCTCTATTCAAAGTTAAGCGAGTCAATCCAACCATCAATTTGACGTGGGTTATTTAAGATTGCTCCTTGGTTGACCTTAGTATCATAGCCATTTTCATCGATAGTACGTTCAACATAACTTTGTGAACGCTCATAGTTTGTCCCACCAGAAGTAGCAAATAGTGCTAAATTCTTCCCGTTTAAATCAAGATGATCAATCACCGTACTAATCATCCGCAGTGGAATTGCCCACCAAATCGGATGACCAATAACGATATTATCGTAGTTAGTAATATCTGGTAAATCATCCTTAATATCAACACGGCGATTGTGCTCGTGTTGTTCAACTGTTGTCCGACTACTTTCATCATGCCAATTAAGATCAGCCACGGTATACGCTTGTGCCGGATGAATTTCTGCTATCTCAGCGTTTAGCTTTTGCGCAACTTGTTCTGCAATCCTCTTCGTAGTATTAGTTGCGGAATAGTATAAAACAAGGGTCTTTGCCATTATTGAGAGTCTCCTCCACCTTAAAATGCTGTATAAATTTTAACGTAAAAAAGCAATGATGAAAAATGCTTATAATCAATCCTTATCTATGCTTTAAAAGTATTAATCAGTAGCATGAAGATCATACACATTTAATAACCTCTCACCAACCCCTGGCGCATCTGGGATATGCATTCCCTTCCCCTTATCCAGAGCACGGATCTGGTCCATTTCTTCATCCATTAGTTCAAAGTCAAAAATATCAAGGTTGCTCTTAATCCGTGCTTCGTGAACAGACTTAGGAAAGACAACAATTCCTTCTCAACGTCTTTATAACTGGTTTTAATTTTAACACTATACATTTAACACTAAGTTTCAATTTAATGAGGACAAGTCATTTATAATTATTCACTTTTCGCATTATTACCTACTTAGACATAAGTGTTTTCCATTTTATCTATCTCGGCTTATAGTAAGAGTAATCAAAAATTCTAGTTGAGAAAGGAAGATTTTCATGGCAAAGAAACAAACTGCTGGTCGCGACCAACTTGGTGATTTCGCCTCTAAATTTGCAGAATTAAATGATGATGTATTGGTCACGGGAAAAGGAATTAAGCCTTCGTGATCGGAGCCTGCTAACAGTTACGGCTTTAATTACCAAGGGATCCTTTGAACAACTCCCTTACCACATGCAAACTGCTAAGAACAACGACATTACAAAAGATGAAATTGCGGAAATTATTACTCAATTGGCCTTTTATGTTGGCTGGCCAAATGCCCGGTCCGCATTCAACGTTGCTAAAAAAGTATGGGACGATTAAAAGATTAATTTAAAACGTATCTTTAATGGTGCATTTTTTTATTTTCAGCCTATTGTGATTTGATCTTGTAAAAAGAGTCTTCCTTTTATTGGCTGCACGATCCCAGCTCAACCGCTAACAATAAAGTAAGGGCCCTTGCCGTTAAATTACGTACTAATTATTGATACAAATTAGCCACTGGCATCATATGATATTACTTCTCATTTTCTTCAACCAATAATGTAATCAACATCAAATGAAGGATACGATTTTGAGGAGGAATTATTATGTCAAAAGAAACTGCTTTAATTACTGGTACCACTGGTGATCTGGGAATGGAATTTGTTAAGATCCATGCACAAAAAGGCGGTAACCTGGTTTTAGTCAGACGAAATCCGCAAAAAGCTTGCCCAGCTCGAGTATGATATTACTAACAAATACCACATTAAAGTAATGACGATTGCCGTGGACTTTACACAATTCTGGTATGCTCCTTTCTAGGTGAACATGGAAATATATGGATATCTGTCAACCATACCAGTTGACAGATATCCAATTAAACAGCTTAATCCCAGTAGAATACCGGAATCAAGCTGCTTAAAAACTTTATATATTTACATGTTCACTTGACAGGGTGCGATTCATTTTTTCCAGCCTCAACTGTTTTCCCGAACGATATCAGCCCGTGCTTCAATTCCTTGATCGAGAATCCTTAAATTGAAATTGACTCCGTACCCCCGCGATTGGTTGCATATTATCATTATTACATTGTTAATCTTTCATCAATTATGTGTGGTGACTTAACATTAAGTTTCCGAAGCATCTTTTCGACATTTAAGATGACATGAGCTGGTCCCACGATAAAGTAGAGCCCTTGATCAATTTCTTTAGGTGACAATTCTTTTTTTATTGATTCTTCCGTAAAACGACCTTCTTTTGCAATAACCGTAATATTAGGATTTTTCTTTAATTTTTCCAGGGCTTTTTCAAAATATAGGCCGTTCTTTTTTGATGAAGACCATAATATTTTTATTTGTCGTTGATTTCCATATTGTTCTGCCAAGCTAAGAAGGGGCGCTAACCCTGATCCTAACCCGTAAAACACTAATGGTTGATCCTTAGGTAATTTACGGATAATGCGATCAAATTGTCCGTATGGTCCCTCTAAATATACTCTTGTTCCAATTTGTACTGATGGGATCTTTTTTGTAAAATCCCCAAGTTTTTGGATCGTAAAGGTAATTTCATGAGGGTCATTTTTAGGGGCGGACGTAACGGAAAAAGGATGCTTTTCCCTCCCAATTAATTTACTGCCCCTAAAAGACACAAAGTAAAAGTCACCGGCTTGGGCTATAATGCCCTCTGAGTATACAGATGAAATAGAAAATTCATCTTATACTTG
>BLMQ01000047.1:0-1055 GCA_011958095.1 Lactobacillaceae bacterium
GCATTCATCCCATGACTAAAGTCACGGGCTTTCTGCCACCTATCATAAGTAAACGCATGTATGAGCTATAATTGTTTATTTTATTAAGTTTGTCGCTAAGATTATTAATTAGATGACGTATCACCATCAATAACCGGACGTGGGTAAACTTTTCCATTTCGAACAATGGCATATTCAGTTCCATTATCATCAACAAAGGCCCAACCCTCATCTGGCTCAGATAGGTCAGTCGTAGCCTTCAAATTATCAATCTTGCTGGTGTCTTTGTGGTGGTCACTCGCCCATTTTTTAAGTGCTGCGCGGGCATGAGTCGATGATTCCTTAGAATGAGTATCCTTAGTTGTAGAACTGTTAGTTTTCGCATGTTGTTCTTTTAAGAAATTATCAACGTCAAAGTCACCATGAACTCGTTTAAATGACTGATTAGGCCATTCATCGTTACCTACAAGGCTCAAATTATCTTCATTTAGCCGCGCATCAATTGGCGTATCATAATTACTATCATTTAAATTAATGATGTAATTATTCTTTTCCTTTTTCCAGGTCAATTGGTCATGAATATCAGCCTGCGTCGGATTTGCCATTACATATGTCCCAGTTCCATCTGAATTAAGGGTAATAGCAGCTCCATCGGCATCATCACGATACGAGCCCACAATATGTGACTCCTCTTTTTTTGCTGATGAGACTTGGGCACTGCTCTTGCTACTGTTGGAACTCGTGCTAGAACTACTACAGCCACTTGTACATAGCCCAATTGCAATTATGCTGGTTGCAACAAGGATTGCTTTACTAAATCGCATTATAAATACCTCCATTCTCCTAAACTACATATGAAACTAGTTACAGTTTTAGTATATTCTCATGTTAAAACATCTACAATTTTTTTGATATAAAAATTAATAATCCATCGTCAAAAACCGTAAATATACAATTCAAATTATTAAAAAGATGTTTAGAAGGTATAAAAAAAGATGCTAGCCAAACAGCTAACATCTCAATCGACTCCGGCAGTCAGACTCGAACTGACGACAACCTGATTAACAGTCAGGTGC
>BLMQ01000048.1:0-3084 GCA_011958095.1 Lactobacillaceae bacterium
AACAAGAACAGAGAACCATGTCAAAGTGTTCCAAGCTCCCGTTTCATGAAGAACATCTTGCCAACTTAACACACCACATAAGAGTAGCAACCCTAATGCGATAAATGCAGCAAGTGTTGCATCGATCCCGATAAAACTTCCGACAATCCAGAGAACCAAGGCAATAACAAAGATAACAGCCATTAATTTTTCTGGTAAAGTCATTGCTCCCATTTTAGAGAGTTCGTCTTCCGCCCATTGCTTAGCATTAGGAGTTTCCTTAATTTCAGGTGGATACATTTTGTAGATCAACCATGGAACAATGATTAAGGAAATAATTCCTGGTACCAAGGCAGCTAAGAACCAACCAACCCAAGTAATGTTTACACCATTACTCTTGGCAAGAGTTTGAACTAATGGGTTAGCAGCCATGGCTGTCATAAACATTGCCGCAGTAATCATATCACCATGATATTCAGCAAAGATCAAGAAAGAACCGATTTTACGTTCTGTTCCTTTCTTAGGATCTGAACCAAATGATTGCGACAATGATTCAATAATTGGGTATAAAACACCACCAGCACGGGCAGTGTTACTTGGTGTAGCTGGTGCTAAAATCAAATCAACACCGATCAAGGAGTAAGCAAGTCCCAAAGTCCGCTTACCAAATGCCTTAACAAAGTTCAATGCAATCCGCCGACCAAGTCCGGTCTTAATGAATCCCCGGGCAATGAAGAAGGCCATTGCAATCATCCAAATCGATGCATTTCCAAAACCAACAATTGCTTTTTCCATTGGAACTGTCTTTGTTAAAACAGTTAAAGCAAAAGCAATAATTGAAACACCACCAATTGGAAGTGGACGGGTAATACATGCAATGATTGTAGCAACAAACAAAGCAAACATATGCCAACCAGCAACTGGAACGGCAGCTGGTTTAATAGGAGTCATAAACCATAAAATCAAACCAATAATAACAGGCCAAATGAACCCCTTATAATTTACACTTTCTAATTTTTTCATTTCCTTATCCCTTATATAGTTAAGTAATTAATTGATAATTGCTCTAGGCAGTTTCTCACTGCCCATTATTTTTTACTTTAAGCCACGGGCGTAAACAGTTACTTGTTGACCTGCTTGACGTCCAAAGACAATTGTTTCTGCAATTGAGTTACCACCAACACGGTTATTACCATGTAAACCACCAGCAACTTCACCTGCAGCGTATAATCCCTTGATTACATCCCCATTGCCATCAAGCACTTGAGTCTTTGTATTAATATGAATACCACCCATAGTGTAGTGAATTGCAGGTGCAATATGAATTGCGAAGAATCCTGGCTTAGTAATTCCACGATCCATTCCCGTTGTCCGATGGAATTCTTTATCATCATGATTTTCAACAGCTTCATTCCATGTTGCAACTGTCTTCTTCAAGTTCTCAGGATCCATGTTGAGGTTCTTTGCAAGATCTTCAATCGTATCGCCATGAACAACAAGACCAACTTTATCATAGAATTCAATTGCCTTAACATGATCACGAATACCTTGATCAAAAATCAAGTAAGCACTGTGTTCTGGAAGGGCAGTAATCGCATTAGAAACAATCTTTCGAGTGTTTAATTCGTTAACAAACCGATTACCTTCAGCATTAACTAAGATTGCACCTTCACCACGGACAGCTTCACCAATAAGGTAAACATGAGGATTATCTTGTTGAACAGTTGGGTGAACTTGTACAAGGTCCATTTGCATTAATTCACCGCCAACGCCTTCAGCAAGCTTCAAACCATCACCAGTTGCTCCTGGTTGGTTGGTAGTCTTGTAATCAGCAAGGTCAGGGCGGAACCGCTTCATGTATTTCTTAGAAGCACCAAATCCACCAGTAGCTAAGATAACAGCCTTTGCGTGAATAGTTTTAATCAGGCCATCAGCATTAGCTTCAACACCGATTACTTTACCTTCATCATCTTGTAAGAGCTTGTTAACTTTAACCTTATTAAATACTGGAATGTTTTCCTTTTGAACAACTTCCAATAAACTCTTTACTAAGAAACCACCAATTGGCGCCATACTTGCTGGACGGTGAGTACGCTTACGAGACATTCCACCAGTAATTGTAATGTCATCAAGCTTAATCCCATGATCAGCTAACCAGTCGATTGCTGGGGCTGTGTGATATACAAAGTAACCTAACATATCCTTGTCGTTTAGACGTCCACCATCTTTGTATGTTTCGTGGTAGAAATCGGCAACGTTATCAATTACCCCATGTTGTAATTGCACGTTGGTTTCAGCGGCATTCATTCCTGAAGAGGCCCGGTTGGTATTTCCCCCAAGTTCTTCTTCCTTTTCAAGAACAACCGTCTTCATTCCCAATTCGTTTGCTTGAATTGCTGCGGAAAGACCTGTTCCACCAGAACCAATTACAATAACATCGTAATCATTATCTAATTTACTTACAGATAATGGTTGGAATTTTTCAGCCATGATATTGCTCTCCTTTTAATTCTTAATTTTAAATACATTAACAGTCAAAAAGAGTGGAACAAGTTCTTTTTATTGCTTATTTCCACTCTTACCATAATCGGCATTACTTTTAACTAAATTCTTACTTATCCCGATCAACGTTGGTCATCTTAAGCATGTCCATCCATTCATCGTATTGTTCTTCAGTAAGCTTACCGGACTTCAAAGCAGCTTCTTTTAATGTGCTACCAGCTTTATCAGCAGCTTGAGCAATCTTAGCACTGTCATGGTAACCAATGTTTGGTGACAAAGCAGTAACAGTCATTAATGAATTATCAACTAATTCTTCCATCCGCTTTTCATTAACTGTCATTCCGTGGATCATCTTGTCAGCAAATCCAGTAATTGTTCCAGTTAATAAGTCAGCTGATTCGAGGAATGCATCGATCAATACTGGCTTGTAAACATTCATTTCGAAGTTACCTTGTGATGAAGCCATTGTTACTACTGTATCGTTACCGAATACCCGTAAAGCAGCCATTGTTACAGCTTCTGCTTGAGTTGGGTTAACCTTACCTGGCATGATTGATGAACCTGGTTCGTTAGCTGGGATATTTAATTCACCGTAACCTGCAC
>BLMQ01000049.1:0-16168 GCA_011958095.1 Lactobacillaceae bacterium
AACATATTTATTATAACATATATCAGATTAGCTTGTCAAGAAGAAATTTTAATTATTTTTGAATTTCTTTTGATCGATAACTCAATCAGCAACTTTATTAATATACCATGTCATCAATAGGATGTCAACAACTTTTTTGAATTATTATTGATACTTTGAAACTAATTAAATGAATCTAAGAAGTTTCAAGCGATTATCCATCTCCTATCGCTGACAGGAATTTTATTATATCCTATATTCAAATTCTTTGCAAGCCTTTATTTTATTTTTTATGCATATCACTCAAAAATTGTTGAAGGTTTAATTCTTCATTAACCTTTTGGAACGTTTCAGTATTCCAGCCATTACTACCCTTAATAACTAGTCTATTATTATCAAGCGTTGCAGTAAGCGGATTAGTCACGTCATGATCTTCCAAATTTATAAGATAGTGTTCCCCTTCTTTACGCCAAGTTAAACTATCATCCGTATCTGGATTATTCTTATCCGCGTAAACATAGCGACCTGTTCCATTTTCATTTAAGACAATAGCTGCACCATCTTGATCATCTCGATACGATCCAACAACTTTTATAGTCTTAGTTATTTTGGGCGAATCCTTTTTTACTATTTTATTGTCACGAACTGGATTAAGTTGCTTACTAGCAAAACGTTTATAATTCACCCCTAAAATTCCTAACAAGATTACCAGTAATATAGTAAATATAATTAACCCAATATGGGATCGTTTCTTTTTAGTACGTTTCACCATCATCACCCCATCCTCCCTAGTATTATCTCATCATTTCAGTAAATCTGTCACATCTTTTTTAGCTGACCTTTTCTTTTCTTCAAGTTGAATAAATTCCCGAAGATATTTAAAAGGAAAAGGAATTACTGTTAGTTGATGAAATCGCACAAAATTCACCATCATCATTTGAAGAAACTTCAAGATGTTTTCGGTCTCAATCGTAGCAAAATTACGCTCATTTAATTTAATATTAGGCTGAAGTTGCCAGATGTGAGATGCCTTCGCAATTGACATATTCATGTTTTTACTAATGGTTCCTACATTATAGTAAACAATATTCGGATCGTCGTTATCAACGAAATAATTAATATCGGTTAACCCAGAGAGATACTTTTGAACATGAGCTTTTATTTTTGGTTTCACTTTCAAAACTAGTCCATATTGTTCATATAATTCATCTAATAACAAATTAATTGCAATTGGACTTAAGATTTTATTTTTCTTCATAAAATCAAATTCATCTTTTAAGTCATTGATACTAAACGAATCCAGCTCTCTTTTATTAATGATAGAAATAAGATTTTGGTATTTGGTTCTGTAATTAGGGTACCTTTTACTTAAATCATTCAGAGCCTGTTTAAGTTCTTCTTTTGTTACTGCTGAACAATTTTGATGACTAATCATCTCGTTGATATCGCCAAAAAGCTCAGCATTAGGTAAGGTAAAGACGCTTTTCCTATTTAAATTGTAGAAAGTATTGGCAGGAGTTTTAATTAGGTACTGGAGGTCTGCATTATCAAGATTAATAAATTTTGCGCTTTCTTGTAAATCTAACCGTCTCACCTCGAATTCATCACTATTAATCATTTTAAATAGATAGACTGCTTGGGCACCATTAGCTCCCTTTGCTACTTGATAAAACTCCCATCCCGCCATTAAAGCTGGTGAATGATATAGGCTTAAGCTTCTTTCTTTCAAATCTTTCTTTATTATCAACTCTTTTAATGAATTAATTAACGTACTTCTTAAAGCACCCTTCCTAAAGGTATCAATTGTCAGATGTTGCACTATTGCCTGCTGATATTCTCTTGCGTAATTATCTTTAGCATCTTCATGAGTTTGGAAATACCGCTTATTATTAATCACCACTAGATTAAATCCAAAGTTATCTTCAACGATCGGTCTAATATTGACTTTAACGGTTGGCAAAAGCTGAACCAACGCGGCCTTGATATCTTCTATCCGTTCATCCCTGGCGATCCGATTGTCGATTAAGTTTAACTGATTCGTCGCAAAGAATTCTTCAATATGCTTGTCTAACTGATTCCCCCATTCAGTTTGTGATAGTTGTCCTAAAAGTTGCTTTGCTGTATCTACTTTTTCAAATTTTAATTCAGAAAAATACTCACTAAAGACTGAATTAAAAACACTGATTAAGTTATATAAGTGATAAAACTTTGTTGACTGTATTTGATTTAACTTACCATCTGCCCAAAACAGCATTTGGTGTGGCTTATCTTTAGGGTATAAAGGGGCATTAATAAAGCAATTTTCGATATTTAAGTTCTTATTATATTTATTTACCTGCCTTATTTGCCATTTTTTCAAATCAATATCAAACCATGGAGCATTGTTAAGACTTTTTCTTTCTATATTATTAAACAAACTAATTCCATGTTCCTTAAAACTTTTAACTTTAGTAAACCGGGAAGTTGATAAAAACAAGCTACAATCATCGCCAACCACTAGCTTTGTTAAATCAAGGTAAATCTTTTGTGTAAGACGCGGCTTCGAAGGTGTGAGAAAAAGATTGCCGAGCATCCCCGTCCCCTTAATTCCATAGAAGGGTAACATATTAAAAAATAGGCGGAGGATGACTGCTTTATCTAAAGAAGAGATTGCTTCCTCGTCTAATTTTGACGCCCTAAAAGTATGCTGACTATACTTCTCAATTGCCATTCTTATCTCCTGGACATTTACCGCTGACTTTTTAGTGATTAAATATAAACGATAAACATTCTTTTGGATTTTCTTTCCCGTTAGCGCATTAATACCAAGGCTATTTTCTACATCGATATTAATACTAAAAATTCTTTTGGGAATGAAATGTTGCTCTTCTAAATTTTGATCAACTGAATATATATCATAGTCAGTCAGAATTTTGCGAGTATCAATATCAAATTTAGCAAGACGATTAGTTGTTATCATTTCTGTCTCCTTTTATTCAAAATAATCCAATAAATTTTTTGCTAATTGACTGTTAAGTTTCACGTCAGCTAAAAACATACTAGAACATGTAAAGAATTGGCGATCTGATTGGGGGCTAAATAGTTTTTGTTCATATTTACTATTAGGTTGAAGTTGGCGAAAATTAATAAAGTATACTGGATTATTCTCTGTGCAATTAGCCAGTTTTAGGCGCGCCTTCTTAAATACTTCCGCTTGTTCAGTGGCATTAGTGATTTCATTATAATCTTTGATATCAACAAAAACTTTCTTCTTATCTTTTGTTTGCAAGTAGCAATCAAATAATTCAAATTCATTATCCGCCATTGGATAGACCTTAATCCCTAAGTATTTACAAATAACCTTAAAGACTTCCTCACTTAACGCTGGACGATAAAAATTATTAAAGATTCCTGGTAATAATTGATAATGGTGCGGCTTTTCAAAATCATGATAGTAACCTAATAGGTCAAAGTCTTCTTTGAGCCACGAATTTGCTTCATATATTTTATTTAAAGTCTTTCCATAATGGGCAAAATCAAATTGATGCTGGTTATAGTTTTGAATTGGAGCAGCGTCAATAGCAAGTAACCGACTATAGTCTCCTTCGATAGCAAAGTAATATTTATTAACTGCTTTTTCGAACTGCCAATGGAGGCGTTGAATGGTTACAGGTGCAGCATCACCAAATGGATGCTTCAGTATTAATTCACGCGCTCTTTGCCAAAGCTCTTTTGTCCCTTGACGGTCTTGTTGCAGTTGAGATGGCAACCAAACTGTAAAACGATGTTGGATTTCATTAGCCATATTGAGTTTTTCATAAAGCAGCCTTGCTTTTTCTTTCTTAAGTTCCCCTTCTATCTCACCAATATTGGTTAATACTGCAGCCATTTCTAAAGTAGTTCGTTTATTATTCAAATAGTTGCTTGCAAGATTCTTTTTTGCGGCATTATCTATTAAGACCAAGGGACGGCTACTCTTGATATTGGTCCGTGCCATTCTTCCTAAAGCTTGCTCCATATAAACACCTCCCGCGACTTTTACTGGTTGCAAATCATTTTGTCGATAATTATTTACTGGGCCACCATTTATATAAGCATACAAATTTTTCCGATAAGTTGCTCTCGTAATATGACCGTTTCCATATAAGGCATCTTGCTCGCCAATTATGTGCAGCATTTTCTTTATTGAAAACTGTTCATCGTCTCTGCCAATCCAAGTCGCAATATGAGTAGGAGCTTCAAGGTATTCGCCATCAATGTCTTTAGATAAGTTCTGCATTGGTTTGCCGATTATTACTCCATTTTTACTTTTGACTAGTTCTGTTAATGTTTCCGCATCAATTGAGTAATGAAGATTAATCCCTCTTCCCAAAGCAGCATAAGTGGTTACCATAATGTTAAGCTTGCCGTTTGTCCAATCCTTTTTTATTAGAGGAATCTCTTGCTGAACATTCTGAGCATCAACAACAGTTAAGGAAACCCTCCCCATCCCTATCGCTTTTAAACATAACCTATACCAATGCAATAACTCTGCGCTAACTTTCTTGTTTTTGAATAATACATATGCTGGATTAAGGGGCCGCTCATTGCAAAATTTTACAAATGTAATAAGAGCTTGGACTGTTTTTAGGTTCCGCAAAAGAGTAAAACTCATTTGACCATCCCCCGCTAATGAAATTACGTCATTAGGCCTTAACCCTCCTTCTTCTGGATATGCGGTAAAGAGTTCGGAAGGAATATGGTTAAGCATCAGGACCCTTTGTAAAAGATCTTTTGCAAAAATAGTGTCTTGCCCCTTAATCGGTAAATCAACATTCGTAATCGAAACACTAATCCCGGCTCTTTTTTCGGTTGCCAAATAATCTTTATTTTCTTTATAGAGTTCTTTCTCCAGCTGTGTAGATAATTGATAATTATTCTTTACATGCGCTTCAACCCACTGATAATCAAAATTATTTAGCATTGTTGGGCTTTTAGCCGTTGCAGACAAACCATATACATGCCATTTGTTTGCTAAAAATGCAAGGAGCCTTTCAGCACTAAAATTGGAATGATACCAATAAACGTGATCGCCAAATGCTTTATCGTCATTATCCATTATCTGTAAGTATTCGTAGCCATTTGCATAAATACTTTGGTTATCCCCAAATAGTCTCTCAGTCGTCAAATCAAATTTCCCTGTTATCCCATCTTGAAGACGGCTCAATATATATGTTGTTTTATCTTCTTCATTACTTTCATCTAAAATACTGCGGATGACATAGGCAGTTGCCTCGTTTGCCGTCCAGTCTTTTCTTTCCGCTCTGGTTACGTTTTGGCCTATTTTCTGCGCGTTTTGGACGAAAAAACGAACTAATTTTTGCAAATGCTTTAAAACATGAGAAAGACGCAGTTCACTATGTTGATATAATTCTTTATCAGACTTGATCAAATTTAACTGTTGTTGAGGATCTGATTGAATGACTAAATACCTTTCAGCTTCTTTTTTGCCTAACAGTTGGTTTTGCATCCCAGTATTAAAGATAAAGCGCTGGTTCTCATCCTTTAACGAATCGTCAAGCTTGACTCGATATAATAAGTTTAAATTTTGATAAGTATCACATATTTTTTGCTGCATAACTTTTAGAATATCTTTATTATCGTTATTACCATTTACCCCCGGCGCATCAATAATCTGCTGTGGTAAGGTTGTCATACAGTCGTTTACTTTTATAATTATTCTCCGGTAAATATGAAACAAATCAAGACGGTCCCTAAATGCTAAATCACTTTTGTCAGTAATCTGGTCGATGATGAAATTATTCCAATCTTCTTTGATCTCATCGACCTCGTCCATAATTAAGTGAACCTTTTTCTGAGAAAAGGCAGCCCAGATATGCATTGTACTGGCTTTAGGAGTTTTAATAAGGGTGAGAAATTTTCTACTCGTCATAAAGACAACCCGTTTCTCTTTTAATTTAAGTTCAGGAAACATCTTGAATACCCATGGAATATTTGCAGTTATTTCCTCTAAGATATCATTGTTACTAATCTTCTTAGAATGGGACTTCTTCTTAATATCTCTGACTAAATTCTTTTTCAAAAGTGGAACTGTTCTACTGAAATCTTCATCATCTACATGTTTATTTTGAGAAAAAGAAAATTTATGCAGAAAGAAATAAAATTGATAGTTATTTATTGCGCTCTTCAATGTTTCCGCAAATAATGGATAACGGTGTTTAAATGGTGATAAAAAATTCGTAACTCTAGAAGAAATACTATCGGTGTCGGTCGGCTCAAGCCCCTTAAAGATCGCTTTATTTAAATAATCACTAACCTCATCAACTTCAGATTTAAGTAAGATGACATTTCGGTCAACAAAATGCTTATCTTTGCCATGGTTTTCTAATTGTCTAACCAATCCCCGCCATGCTTCGTCCCGATTCTGTCTGCTAGGAGTTATGTAGATAATGACATCGGAGCTCTTACTTTTCATTAGCATGTCCGTTATCCACTGCAGGGCACCCGTTGTTTTTCCAGAGCCAGTTCGATTTTCAAATAATGCTAAACCCGGAAGCTGCTTTTCAGCAATTTCTCTAAACATATTGACAGTTAACTTCCCCATTGACACTATCTCCCTTCCAAAAAGGGACTCCCTGATTTCTGATCAAAGAGTCCCCCGAATAATAATTTGATAATTGCAATAAATCATATATGTTGCTGAAAGATAATTCATTTTACTTATTTGCTGCTATTTTCTTTCCCTTATTTACATAGTGAAGCGTGCCAATTGGGCCATCAACGTGAAGTTTGCCATTCTTATAAACAAGTTTGGTTACCGCCGCATTCTGCATTGGCTTTCCATCATATTTTTTAGAAATAGTTGAAAGATATTCATTAATTGACATTCCAGAACTAACAACTAAGACATTGCCGCCACCCTGTTTTTGAGTCGTTTTTGCAATGTGAAGCAATTCGGAATTCATCCGTTTTTGAACCTGAGCTGAACTTTCCGCCCGATCACTTTTAGCCAACTTGGTATTTTGCGAATTGTCCATATCAAGTTTGTGGTAGGCATCTTGGAGCTTATTCCAGTAATCTTTGCCCGTTGCTTGCTGGAACTGCTTGCCATCTTGATAACCATAAACATTAGCAATCTTCTGGTTATCAGCTTCAATACTATCTCCTTCAAAGCTACCGTATCCGCCTTCACGTAACATTGGTGTTGTCGTAATCTTTGTATTTGGATTGGCAGAATACTTCAATGCTTGTTGCGCAGTAACTTCTTGCCGTGTTAAGTTACCAGTGTAAGCATGCTTAAATTTAATCCCCTTTAATCCATAGCCCAAATCATTAGCAACGGTAATTCCATTTTTGGTTAATGGAAAATCACTCGATCCTTGTACCCGTTGCATTACATTACCGGTAGTTTCCCCGTGACGTGTAAGATAGATTGTTACCTGCTTATCATTAGAGGCTGCATAGGTAGTAGCTGGAACTGCCGTCATCGCAGAGCTCCCTAATAGTAAACCTGATAAAACAGCACACATTACTGTTAATTTTTTAAATTTCATTAAACTTTCCTCAATTCTTATCAGATTATTTCAGCAACACCCTTATTTTACACATTTTTGTAAGCGCATTCAATGATATTTTTATCAAATCTCAAGAATAAGTATTAGCAATTGCTCTTTTCTTTTTCCCTAAAAGAATTACAATGATCGTGAGGTGATAAGAATGAAAATTCTTGTAACAAAAAATAAAGAAGAAGCAAGCAAAAACGCTTTTGAACTTCTTCAAACAGATATTATAAACGGCGCCCAGGTACTTGGCCTCGCAACGGGAAGCACCCCATTAGGTCTTTATCAAAAAATGACTAATAGTTCAGTTGATTATTCCAACCTTATTTCTATTAATCTTGATGAATATGTCGGTCTTAAATCAACTGATCCTCAAAGTTACCATTACTTTATGAAACATCATCTTTTCGCTCAAAAGCCATTTGCCAAAAGTTTTATTCCGGATGGCAGTAACCTGAATGCTACTGAAGTAATTAATCACTATAATCAGATTTTGGCTACTTACCCTATTGATACGCAAATTTTAGGAATTGGTAATAATGGTCATATTGGTTTTAATGAGCCTGGAACCCCTTTTGATAGCCAAACCCATAAAGTAAAGTTAACCCCTGCTACTATCAATGCCAACGCGCGTTTCTTTACTTCAAGCAAGGATGTACCAACAGAAGCCTACACGATGGGAATCGGTTCAATCTTGCAAGCAAAACATATCATCTTACTCGCTTTTGGTGAGCAAAAAGCAGACGCAATCAACAAAATGGTCAACGGTAAAATCACGACTGCTGTTCCGGCATCAGCCCTCCAACAGCATCCAAACGTAACAGTGATTCTTGATAAACAAGCAGCTAGTAAACTAAATTAACCAGCACTTTTTTGTAATGCCATGGTCTTGGCAATAATACCGACATCTGATTGGTTTAACCCGGCAATCATTTCCGCGTTGTCTGCTGGGTAATCAATTACCTGGCCATGATGGAGGGCAATTAACTGGATGAATAATTTAGTTGACCGCCCATTTCCTTCACGAAACGGATGAATATAGTTCAAATCATTTAAGAGAGCAGCATAATCCTCAATGGTAGGCTGCTTTTTCTTATTCAATCGCCTAATTTCATCATTAATATATTTAATTGCATTATCAAAGCGACCATATTCCAAAAAATCAAAACCTGCCTTAGAAATATAGTAGTTACGTAACTCACCCGCCCAGTCATAAAGCCAACCAAAAAGGAATTTATTAATTGTCTGTAAATCTTCAAAACTCTTAATTTTCGGTTGTTGTTGAAGGAGGGCCACTTCTCTTTCTGCTACGCCGCGATACTCAATTAAGCTTAATTCATCCGCATTTTTAATTGCAAATTTATTGCGGAGTGTTCCATTATCATATAAAAATTTTGCTTGAAGTTCTTCATCAGTCATCTTCATCACCAAATAACTGCTCAATTTCCATTAAAATTTCATCATCTGGATTTTCGGCGCTCTCTTTTAATTGCCTTACGTCTGTTGCTGTAGGTTCCCATCCCTCTAAAACATTACTTTCAACTGCAAACCGAACTTGTTGATAAGAAGAAGGTGTTTGGAACTGCACGTGCTGAATCGTTAATTGATCATCGTCAGTATGCAAGTGAAAATCAAAGTCTTGAATCCGTTCTAATAATTCTCCTGGACGCTCTCCTAAAGCATCTGCAAGTGCATTAAGAATCTGAATTGACCAAGTTGCAACAGGACGTTTAAGTGTTTCGTTAACCTGCGCAACGTCGAGGCCGCTTTCTTGAGCGACAAATGCGACGGTCATATTATTGGTTTTTAAAATATTGATGATATTTTCTGCCATGTTCTTACTCCATTTTTACTTTATCGTTTCCATTATAGCGAGAAAACAAAATAATGAAAAATAGACTGCTAACTCCCAGATAATGAAAGTAACAGTCTATTTTAAACAATTAAGCATGTTTACGCTTGCGATCAATAATTGCCAATCCGGTTGCTGCCATTAATGAGCTTCCGAGAAGAAGTAATGCAAGATCTTCATCGTTACCAGTTTGTGGTAAAGCTGTTTGCTGGTCAGTTACTTTTTGTTTTTGACCATTGATTGATGTAGGCGTCAAATTAATTAATTGATTATTAGCAGCTACGGTTTGTTGCTTATGTTGAGCATGTAATGTAACAGTTTCGGCTGGTTGACCAGCTGTTGTTGGCAAGGTTACTGTTGGAGATACCGGTTGGCTTGGAACTTCTTGAAGCTGATTTCCTTCAGTCTGGGAATTAGCATCGTTTTGAGTGTTCTGATTAGTTCCTGTTTGTGACTGTGAATCTGAGTCAGCCTTCGCTAATTGTTCAGCAGTTAATACAAGCAGCAGCTCAACTGCACCATCGAATAACGGTGATATGCGAACCGATCAGGCCGGTATTATCATTGGTAATGCTCGTTCAAAAATCTACCATACGCCTGATCAACAAGGCTATCATATGAATTCAGCAAATGCAGTTTATTTCAACTCAGAAGCAGAAGCGCAAGCCGCTGGATATCGTAAATCATTAAGATAAATAATTTCAAAGTCATTATTGCCTTCCCCACAATAATGACTTTTTATTATAAGAAAAAGCTAAGAAAAATTTCCTAGCTTTTGAAGTGAAGGCCTATTAGACTGTGGAAGATAATATGGAGTTAAAGAGCATTAAATGCATTTTTAGGCCTTCACTTAAATATATACGTAAAAAGATAACATTTGCACTTTTTATTTAAAAAATAAAGATCTCCTATCTGGTGGTTCGTAAAAAAGCAGATAAGAGATCTTTACATTGAGATTTGTGGGAGAAGAAAGAGAGCAAGACAAAAGTCGATTTTCACCATGAAAGCAACTTGACTCATGTCCCAGCTCCCATTTAGGAAAAGTGACTTACAAATGAAGACAGTAAACAATGGGGAAAGGAGTTTATGAACGAACAAGTCTTCATCTCGCAAATCACCTCCCCTATATATTTATATACGAAAAAAACTAATTTTTGCACTTTTTATTTTAAATTATTTGGCGATTTTTCAATTAATCTCTTTAACAACCTCACTAAATAGCCGGTATGAATTAAGCCATGCTACTTCATCATAGATGTAACTATTAACCATTAATTCATCAAACTTTATTTTACTACGGAGGTATTCAATTTGTTCCTTTGCCTCTTTTTTATTCCCGATCACTGTCAAATCAGTCATTCTTTGAACAGCGTCTTTTTCATTACCAATAATATTTTCATTTTTTAATGCAACTGGACCAAAATGAGGAACATATTGCGCTTTAAGATAGTTGTTCCAGATTTCATCTTCTGACTTCACTGGTTTAGGTAAAGTAGGCATGTCTTGGCCAGTAATGATGTTTAAGGCTGTTTGCGTAAAAGTAGTAGCAAGATATTTAGCTTCTTTATCCGTATCGGCGACATAAGCGTTAATGCCAACAATCATGTAGGGCTTATCAAGAAATCTTGATGGCTTAAATTCGCGATAATAAATTTGATCAGCGTCAACTAATTGGGCTGGTGCAAAATGCGAGGCAAAGGCATAAGGCAATCCTAAACGAGCAGCCAGGTGCGCACTAAAAGTACTAGACCCTAAAATATATATAGGAACATTAACTTCAGCCGCTGGATAAGCATGAACTTCATTGGTATCTTCAAAATAGCTAATTAATTCTTCAATATCTGCTTCAAAATCCTCTTGATGACTAAAATTTTCCTTCCTAATCGCCATCGCTGTTTTTGCATCAGTCCCTGGAGCACGCCCTAGACCAAGGTTAACTCTTCCCGGATACATCTTTTCAAGCATTCCATATTGTTCGGCCACAATATAAGGAGTGTGATTGGGAAGCATTACCCCGCCAGAGCCAACCTGAATTGTTTTAGTATTTGCGAGCGTTTTTTCAATTAATAGCTGCGTGGCTGAACTAGCAAAGAGCTTTGTGTTATGGTGTTCAGCAATCCAATAGCGAACATAACCCCACTTTTCAGCCGCCTGAGCCAAGTCAACCATTTCTAAATAGGCATCTTTTTCACCATTTTCTTTTTTTATGGGAACTAGGTTTAAAATTGAATATTTCATTATATTTACCCTCCTTTAGCAGTACCTACTTCCGGTTTCATTCTATAACGTGCCCATCATGAATCCAATAATTGCGCTCATAAGAAAAAAGCACCTGGTAACAGATGCCTTAATACCAAGTCTATATTGTTTTAGAATGCAAATTATATTTCATGCTGGTATGCGACATAACTACGGCCATTTCTTGATCGAACAATTAATTGATCTGGAATTTGTTCTTCCAGTTCAGTGATATGACTGATAATTCCAATCATCCGGTGACCTTCGAGTTCTTGAAGGGAATGAAGAGCATCTTCAAGAGCTTGCTGATCAAGGGAACCAAATCCTTCATCGATAAAGAGCGCGTCAATCTTAATTCCCCCACTTTGCTCTTGGACAATCTGACAAAGAGCTAAAGCAAGGGCAAGTGAAGCCATAAAACTTTCACCACCAGAAAGAGTCCGGGCACTTCGCGTTCTGCCAGCATTATCATCATATACATTAACTTCAAGTCCACTCCACTTGGCACCAGCACCATGACTTTCCGTTGCTAATTCAAACTGGTAGCGGCCATTAGTTAATCGTTCTAACTGAACATTTGCTGCAACTAAGACCTCTTGAAAATATGCCTGTAATACATACCGTTCTAGGCTAACGTGATTTTCGGTATTCCCAGTCACGACGTCTGTTAATGTTTGTAATTCATTAATTTCTTGATCAAGTTTTCCTGTTTTTTCAACTACCTTAATAATCTTTTGATCCGTTTCTTCTAATTGCTTATACTGAGCAGTTAACTGACCCATTTCTTGCTGATATTGCCGAAGTTGTTCACGCTCAGTATTAAGTTTGGTCTGCGTTGACGCAATATCTGGCATGGGATGATTATTGATGGCCTTAGTCAACCGCTCTTGTTGGGACTGATTATCCTGAACTTGATTCTCAAAGGTCGTTACCTGTTCACGTAATGATGACAATGTTGCTACTTGTTCACTAGCTTCTTGCCAGAAATTCCATTTAAGTTGGACATCATATTGGACTAAAAGGTTCACAAGATATTGGTGTAAGTTATCCTGTTGCGTCGTTTGGGTGGCAAGTTCTTCTTTAGTCTGAGCGATCCGACTATTTGTCCCTGCTAATTTTTCGGCATTTTCTTGTCGTTGTTGTTGTAATGACTCAAGCTGGTTATTAAAGGCTTTGATCGTTAGTTGATCAGTTTGAATTTGCTTGTCAGCAGCTTCTTTAGTAGGAAATTTTGCTGGTAAAGCGGCTGTTTTTTCTTTCAGAATAGTCTGCTTGGCTATTAAATCCTGTTTGCAGCGGTTCACACTTTCGTCTATTTTATCTAATTCTTCTTGAGAGAACTTGGATTCTTGTTCCAATTCTTCCTCTTCTTGGCGCCATTCTTTAACCTGTTGTTCTATTCTATCGAGGTTAGTCTTCATTTGCGCTAGTTTCTGAGCCTGATTTTCGATTTGTCCTTCCCAATCCTGCGGTAATTCATCATCCCCTAACAGTTCAGCTAAATATGCCTGCTGAGTTTCTAATTGTGTCGTTAAGTCCGCAATTTTGGCAACGCTTTGGCGAACTTGCTCTCTTAACTGGTCAAGCGTACTACGGTTTTGTTGAGCTTTAACGGTTGCTGCTTTAACTTGTGATTCCGTTATCAACTCACCATCATCTGCTAAATTTGCTGGATGGGGATGGTCAAGCGATCCACAAATTGGGCAAGGGGTGGCTGGCTTTAATTTTTGAGCAAGAATAGCAATTTGGTGACGGGCAAAGCGATCATTTAAGTCATCCAACTCACTTTGCGATTTTTGAACGAGCTTTTCAGCAGCCCCCTGCTCTTGCTTTAATTTCACGCAACTTTCCTTTTCAGATGAAAGTTCTGTTTCTAATTGCTTTAAATCTTTTCCAGCAGTCGTTAATTTTTCCTGAAGCCCTTCCTTCTTTGCTAGTTGAACTTGAACTTCCCCTAAGTTTTCATGCTCTTTTAAATTATTAGTAACAACCGTCAATTGCTGTTGAGCGTCTTGCAACTTCTTCTGGGAAGCAGCTTGCTGTTTTTTCTGCTGCTTTAAGTGTGTTTGTAGTTCATCGACAGTTGATTTTAGCTTATCTCGGTCATCGAATAATGGTAGTTTATTCGTCAAGTCGGCGACCTCTGTTTGAAGCTGATCAATCTCTTCTTGCTGCTTGCTCGTTTGCTGCAGTTCAGTTTCAATTACTTGCTGTTGCTTTTGAAGGTTGCGCAGGTTCTCATGGAGAATTTCATTGTCCGCTGTTAATTTTTGGAGACGCTTTTCGCCATCTTTCCACCGTTGGTATTCTGTCTGGTGTTCTTGATACCAGTCAAGGGATCTTACTTGTTGCTTTATTTCTTGAATCTCTCCTGCTTGAGCTTGCAGTATTTCTCCAGCCTTAACAAGCTCAGCCAATGCCTCAATGTTCTTTTTCAACTCTTGCTCAGTATGAAGTTGGGCATCAAACTGATCAACTTTCTTTTGCTGTTGCTGCTCATCATCGCCTAAGTGTTTAAGATTAGCCTTTAGTCGGGATAAGCAATTTTTTGCTTCTGCTAACCATTCTTTAGTTGTTAATTGCGCATCAATCTCGGTTACTGTTTCCTTTAATGATTGAAGTTTTGTTTCTTGAGTCGTTAATGACTTCTTCTGTTCGCGCAAATCGTTTTTTAATTGCGTTGCCCACTGCTCATAACGGGACGTATTAAAGAGGTCTCTTAGAAGAGCTTCCTTCGTATTGCTATCTGAATCAAGAAACTGCCGAAACTTTCCTTGAGGGAGAAGAACAATCTGCTTAAATTGATCACGGGTTAGGTTGAGCAGGTCAGTAATAAACTTATCTGCTTCCTTGATTTTAGTAATTTCATGGGGATGATCGCTTTCAAGCGGGTAAATAAGATCAACAGCTTGATTATGTTCAACTAAATTGCCGCGGCGTCCCTTTAAAACCTGTTTAGGACGACGCATAATTTGATATTTAAGATCTTGGTGTTCAAAGGTAAACTTCACCATTGTTTCTTGGTCAGCTGGTGCAAAATCAGAACGTAAAGCAGCAGCCGACCGATCACGATCATTGGTTGTTTGACCAAAAAGTGCATAACACATTGCATCAAAAATCGTGGTTTTCCCCGCACCAGTATTCCCTGCTACCAGAAATAAGGAACGCTCTGTGAACTGCGTAAAGTCAATCACTTGATGCTCATACGGCCCAAAGTAATGTAGTTCAATCGTTAATGGACGCATCCTATTCCTCCCCTTTCATAATTTGAGTCAAGGCCTTTTCTGCCCACTTCTTTTGGCGGTCAGTTAAATCATTTCCCATCGTTTGGGAATAAAAATCCGTAAGCAAATCAAGGGGTGATTCCTGAGCACGCTTTTTACTAAGGTTCAGTTGAACCTGCTTGGCCTGATGTGTCCGGTGAAGGCTGACAATCTTCGGATAATATTCGCGTAACTTGTTTAACACATCGGGGATTCGTTCTTGGTCGGTCAATTCAATGTCATAAAAATCGTCCCGTAATGCTTCTGCGGGTTTTGTAGCCAGTTCAGCAAAACTCCCTTTCAAAAGGTGAATATCATGAACTGGCGATAGTGGAACCCACTCGGCCTTAAAAGGTGCTGTATCAACAATCCAAACGCCCTTTTCTTGCTTAGCTTCCGATACTGAAAACTTCATTGGTGAGCCACTATACTTAACTTTTTCGCCATTTAAAGCATTGCGGTTATGAAGGTGGCCAAGAGCAACATAATCAAAGGGAGCTAAAACATCTGTCGTGACCGCACTCAATCCGCCAACCTCAATCAAAGTTTCAGAATCAGCCGTTCGCTTACTTCCCGCCGCAAAGAAATGGGCGACGAGGACATGCCTTTTATCAGGAGCAAAATGCTTTTCCACCTCGGTTGTAATCCGCGCCATCGCATCATTGACATTTTTAATCTTGTCATCATTAAAGTAGTTACGAACTTCTTGAATCCCAAAGAATGGCAATAAGAAAAATTGGGTATCCTTGATTGTGACCGGGGTAAAAGCACCATTAATGTTAGTATTTAAGAAAAATGACTGGTAAGCAAACCAATCAGTCCCCGTACTCAAACGGACCGCTGAGTCATGGTTCCCACTGATTGCCAGTAAAGGAAAATGATCAGTCAAGTTTAAGTCTTGCAGCATCTGGTTTAAAAGCTTAACCGCTGCTTCGTTGGGCACGGACCGATCATATAAATCTCCCGCAATCACTATCGCATCAACTTGCTGGTCTTTGGCAATTGCTTCAATCTGCTTAAAGGTTGCTAGCTGATCATCAAGCAAGCTAAAATCGTTTAAGGTCTTGCCAATATGCCAATCAGCCGTATGTAAAAAGCGCATAAGTTCCTCCTAAAAATAGTGTCTCTAATATTATATATACGCAAAAAATCGTTAAATCCACTTAAAATCTTGCATTTTACAGAAGGGAGCGAGACAGAAGTCACTTGTGACTTCGTTTTTCGACGCGAAGCTAGCCTTTGGGAGCCCCCGCAAGCAACAATAGGCCTTCAGCGTTCGACTTTGCCGGACGCTGAAG
>BLMQ01000050.1:0-61650 GCA_011958095.1 Lactobacillaceae bacterium
AACATATTTATTATAACATATATCAGATTAGCTTGTCAAGAAGAAATTTTAATTAATTTTGAATTCCTTTTGATTGATAACTCAATCAGCAACTTTATTAATATATCATGTCACCAAGTTGATGTCAACAATTATTTTTAACTTTTTATTAAACATCCCAACAGCAATTAACTGCTTTGACAACGATAACTACTATACATGGATTTTACTCCCTCGTCAACACTTTTTTTGATTTTTATTTATTTTTTTCGTTTGCTTTACCATATTATGATAATAAACGTTATTTAGCCCTTTCAAAGAGGGTGCAATGATCCTTTCGTCATTGACTATGAATGAACTAGTCTCACACAACTAATTTATACTTACAATAAATATATTTTTCAAAAATTATTAAAAGTTTTAAACGCCCCTTCACAACATTTTTCTATCTTGCTACACTTTAACAGTATTATCTTATTACACAAAGGAGAATTACTTTGGCAACTCTTATTGATTTTATATTACACATTGATGTTCATCTAATTCAGATTGTTAATCAATTCGGCGATGCGACTTATTTAATTTTATTCGCTATTATATTTATTGAAACTGGTGCAGTCATAATGCCATTTCTACCTGGAGATTCCCTTCTCTTTGCTGCAAGTGCACTAGCTGCTGACCCACGTTATCATCTTAATATTTGGATTTTTATTTTTATTTTCTTATGCGCCTGTTTGGGTGGAGACTCCCTTAACTTTTTAATTGGTCATAAGATTGGGAAGAGCCTTTCTAACCACTCACTTTTTGGTAAATTAATTGATAAAGATAGTCTAGAACGTGCCGAAGTCTTCTTTGAAAAGCATGGCGCGCCGGCTATTATTCTCGCCCGTTTTATTCCGATCATTAGAACATTTGCTCCATTTGCGGCAGCAGGTTCTGGTTTCCCCTACAAGCAATTTATTCGTTATAGTGTAATTGGCTGTGTTATCTGGGTAGCACTTTGTTGTGGATGTGGTTACTTCTTCGGTAATCTTCCGTTTGTTCAAGAACACTTCTCTGTCATCATTCTTGCAATTATTGTGGTTACGTTAATCCCAGCCGTTGTCGGAGCATTACGTTCGCGTTTTGTTAAAGAAGATGCTTAACATAAGCTTTATCCATCCCCAGATTAAAAGTAAGATTATCAATATAAATCCTAACCATAATCCAAATAGTACTGTAAAAAAATTTTCAGGCATCAACAATATGATTGGCGTTGTTCGTGGATCAAATAGCCAATCCATATTGCTAAAGAAAAGATAATGAAATTTAATAAAAAGGACATCGAAATTTGTTATCCCCATAAACCCACTAAAGAGCAACAAAATAAATAACATCTGAAACGGTAAAATCAGGCGCCAGAGCTGATTTTGCCGTTTTTGTTTCTTCAATCCAAACACTAACAACGGGAGCGAAACCACCATCACAGCTTCATTCAATAAAATCAAATGTCTTACGTCTTCAAAATGGTGAACTGCGGAAGGGGCAATTGGTAAATACCTTGGTTCGAGGACTCGCTGGGTCGGAAGCTGGATATATTTAATGACACTTCCATAATCAGCTATTAATTCAGAGGCAGATAATCCTAGGAGGTGCTTAGGAATTGTTATAAAAAAAGGTGAGATATTAACAACGATAAAAAGAGCAATACTAATTGCAACAACTAAACTAAGTAGTGTCAATAAGATTGCTCTTCCCCACTGAATAAATTCAAATTTCCCATTCATCAAGATTATTCACCTTATATGTTGGCTGGATTTTTTCTTTTACAACTTCTTCTGGACGCGATAAACCAGTATAAACTAATAAACTATCCATTCCAACGTTAATTGCTGCTTCAATATCAGTATGATAGTTATCGCCAACCATAATTACCCTTTCTTTAGGCAATTTAACTCTTTCAAGTGCCATTTTCATAATTATTGCTTCTGGTTTACCAATCATCACAGGTTTCACTTGAGTTGCATATTCTACTAATTTTACAATCGACCCTGCTCCCGGTACCATTCCTCGCTCATTGGGCAAATTACTGTCAGCATTGGTCCCGATAAATTTAGCGCCATTTCGAATTAGCAAAACTGCTTTCTCAAGTTTCTCATAAGTAACACTTGTATCTAATCCTACAACGACATATTCAGGTTGATCATCAGTCAAGATAAAACCACGCTTTTCTAAAGCTAACTTTAATCCCGACTCACCAATAACATAAATTTTACTTTTTACTGGCGCTATTGACCGTAAATAGTCAGCAGTTGCGATTGCTGTTGTGTATATATTTTCCGCCGTAACATTAATATTATGATTTTCACGGAGGTTTTCAGCGACAAAATCTGGTGTTCTGGTACTATTATTTGTTACAAATAAGACCTCTTTCTTGGCATCTTGCAGTCGTTTGATAAATCTTCCGGCTGCTGGAATTTGCTTTTTACCCTTGTAAGTAGTCCCATCTAAATCAATAAAATATCCTTGATAATCTTTCATCGTTTGCCTTAGCTCCTCTTTTTTCGTTGATGAATCACAAATTTTTGCCGATGACCGTTTTTTACACGTTCTGCACGCTGATTATGTCGTTGACGCACGTTCGGTTGTTTAACCTGCCGTCGCCGTTCATGAATGACTGGCGTAGTTTTCTTTCGACGCTGACGGTAACTGTGCCGTGGAATACAAACATCATCATTGTGAAGGATAAAATACGCACAGCCAAAATTACAATACTCAAATAAATAATCCTCAATCGTATCAGCACCCAATTCTGGTTCAAATAAGGGATTATCATCATTATAAAAACCTTTTAAACGTAATTGATCATATCCCCAATCCCCAACGATATAGTCATATTTACTCAGAACACTGCTAAACCGTTCTGCGAATTTTTCTGAATTAAACCCGTCACGGTAGTCCTTTACTAATTCATAGGGATGTCCATTAACGGTAAAATGTGTCTGGTCTTTTTTTTCAATATGATAGATTAAAGATCGTTGCTCTTCACGCTGATCAATATAATCTTGAATCTTAGCTCTATTCATCTTTTCCACCCTCTTTTGATTATTTTTGTCCTGGATACTTCATAGCTTTTTGCGCTACGATTTCTTCTATTTCATGAAAATTCAGCGGGGCGCCAAACTTAGGCCTCTTTTCAAGATAGTCTAATTCAGGAGCATCCACCCCCACGTTTATATTTTCTTTAATTGGCACCGAATAATGGTGAATATGGCCATGAAGGTTAATAATTTGCGGTGCTATTCCTAACATAAGAGGATAATGAGTTAAGTAATATTGACGGTGATTATATTTTAATAGCACTCCCACATCATGAAACTGAAATTTAGGAAGCCCGTTAAACTCATAGTTATTATTTTCTAGATATTTAAAAAGGTCCCGGTTATCGTGATTGCCTTTTATCAGTATTAAGTGTCCATGTAACTGTAATAATATCTCAAGAATTGCTTGATAGGCATCTCGTTGAGGTTTAGTAAAGTACAGAGCAATGTCTCCTAAATGATAGACAATATCATTTTCACCAACCTTATCGTTCCAATTATCAATAATTATTTGGTTCATCTCATTAACATTCTTGAACGGCCTTGGCGCAAATTGATTTGTACCAAGGAGACTATCATGAAAAAAATGGGTATCTGATGTGCAAAACTTCATAGAGAATCTTCTTTCTTAAAAAGGCAATATAGTTATCTTAAATTCTAAAATAAAAAGAGACTAGAGACAAACATTTCTTGTCAACTAGTCATCTTTTGACGAATTATTTAGTGCTTAATTATTTTTCTTTAAGCGTTCAATGTCACGAACAATCATTAATTCTTCGTTAGTTGGAATTAACAATGTCTTAATCTTTGCATCATCGGCGGAAAGGTCACGTTCAACACCATGGCAGTCGTTCTTTTCTGGATCAATCTTAATACCAAAGTAGTCAAGCTTATCCGTGATCATCTTTCGTACTGGAACACTGTTTTCACCAACACCAGCAGTGAAGACAATGGCATCAGCGCCACCCATCTCAGCAATGTATGCTCCAATGTAACGGACAATGCGGTTAACATAAATATCTAATGCAAGTTGTGCTCGGTCGTCACCCTTTTCAGCAGCTGCAAGAATATCACGCATATCTGGTGAGATACCAGAAATACCAAGTAAACCAGATTTATGGTTCAAAATATCAATCATCTCATCTGAGGATAAGTTTAGTTTACCCTGCATAAAAGCAATTAAGGATGGATCAACATCCCCTGAACGAGTTGCCATTGTTATTCCCGCAACAGGCGTAAAGCCCATTGACGTATCGAATGACTTACCATTCTTTACGGCAGTGATTGATGCACCTGCTCCAATATGCATGGTGATTAATTTAAGTTCTTCAACTGGCTTTCCTAACATTTCCGCAGCACGTGCAGATACGTAACGGTGACTGGTACCGTGAGCACCATACTTACGAGCGCCATACTTCTCATACCAATCATAAGGCACACTGTACAATGCATTCATTTCTGGCATATCAACATGGAATGATGTATCAAAAACAGCAACCGCAAATGCATTAGGCAATACTTTACGGAAAGCTTTAATACCAACTAATTCTGCCGGCTCATGGAGTGGAGCATATTCTGACAATTCATCAATCTTGCTAATAACATCATCATCAATAATTGTTGAATCCTTAAAGAATTCCCCACCAGCAACGATTCGGTGACCTACTGCTGTGATTTCATCATAGCTTGCCACAATCTTTAATTCAATTAACTTATCTAACAAGTAATTAACTGCGGCAGCATGATCAGCAAATGGCTTATCTTCTTCATGCTTTTGACCATTACCATACTTAATCTTAGCATGACCCATCTTTTCACCAATACGTTCAATCGTACCTTCAGCTACTACATCTTCACTTGGCATATCAAATAATTTGAATTTAAGTGTTGAACTACCAGCGTTAACTGCAATTGTTTTTGACATTGACTTTTCTCCTTTAACGTAAATTCGTTGTTACCCATTTACTGATATCATCCATGAATGAAGCAAATTTTGCTTTATCCTTAAATGAAGGAAACTCACCCAACAAAACTTTAACTGCTTGTTTGCTATCTCCACCTTGGCGCTGCAATAACAAAATTGATTTTTGCGCATTCGGATTAGCAAAAAGTTCTGCTGGCAAATTGATAAGTCCTTGTAAATAGGCAACAGACTGAATCCATTTAACAAATGATTGTGATTCTTTAGTTTGGAACAAGCTACTAGGTACTAAGAATACCCCAAATGCACCGGGCTTAAGATAATTCATAGACTGTTCTATCAACAAATGGTGAACATATGAATGATCCTCTTTAGCCCGTGTTTGATAGTTTTTGGCGTTTTCATCAAGCGGATAGTAACCAATTGGCAAATCAGAAATAGCTAAATCACATTGAGGAATATCCAAAGCAGTTACAGCATCTTGATGGTACAACTTTACATTAAGGTGTTGTAATTCTGTACTTACGCTCGCAACTTCCAACATATCTTCGTCATTATCTATTCCGTAACCAACGATGTCTTTATCTCCATTTACTTTAAGCTGATTCATAACAGTCGTTAATAAATTAGCTGTCCCAACGGCTGGATCAAAAACAGTCTTAATCTCCTTGATTTTTGTAACCTTTTCAATTAAGAAAGCCATGATTAAGCCAATTGTATCAGGAGTCATTTGATGATTAGCCTGAATTGCGTCTTTTCGAATTACTTTCAAAAAACTCAGCTGGATAATTTGCCGGATAATTTCTGGCTTCACATTTTGTAAATTTAATTCTTGGTATATTTTCTGCAATTCATTTACAGTTTTTTCATCAGGAACACCGTCATCAACACGAACAGTATTATTGTCAATAATATTTTCTGCGTTTTCTAATAGCGCATCTAAATACGAACAATTTAACGCTGCTTGTAAAATTTCAGTGGCCTTATCAAAAAGCTCAAATAATTGCTGTGGTGTTTTCTGTGTCAGTGCTAGTCGCCTCCAAATAATACAATCATTACCTTATTAGTTTAACTATTATTCCTAGCAAATTCAAGATAACACTCTCATTGACCTCTTAGATTATCTTTTATTTTATCAATATAAATTGAACTAAGATCTCGTCCCATTTCCTGATAATTTTGATAATATCGATATTGAAACAATAAAATTGAACTAATTATAAGTAGGACGGCAATACTTACAAATAAAATAGAACCCTCTTTTTTATTTTGGTGGATAAAACTTAACAATTGCACTTGCTTTCTCTCCATCCTTCCTTGTCACCTTAATCAATACTCGTTGGGAATCAAGTTGCGTAAACGAGTATTCATGATTCTTAATGTTATCTAACAATGGCATATAACCACCTTTATTCTGACACGTTAGGTATAGAGCATGGTTTTCTCTTAATTCATACTTTTGATCGGTTGTCTGACTGTACAGTAATAACCAATTATCACGAACCTCCATTAATTCAAAACGATGATTGACCGATTCTAATTCCCGTAAAAACAAATGCCAAGTGATCGTTGATTCTAAGTTCATTTTACCTACTTGTCTCATGCTAGTAGTAACTAAACTTATATTGATAATCACTAATGAAGAAATAATTAATGCGCAAGTCGCTTCTATTAAAGTAAAGGCCCCCTTCTTCATTTTTCAACCCGACAAAGGCATCGATCATTATTATAAACAACCACCCTTTGGACCGTTGCTTTTGCGGTTAAATCACCACGGCTTAAAATAACCGGTTGCTTTTTAACCGCATATAAATCACTAGCCTCTTTCCCTAACCTCGTTGCGGCCATTTTTAGCTGAAGATTTCTATTTTGTAACCACAATTGTTTTTCGCAAATAAAAAATAAATTTATCCCCATTGCTACAACAAGTAAACTAACTAAACTATCTGCCATCATAAATGCTTTTGCTTTAGCGTTTCTCAATTCGGTATCCTCCCCATCCTAATTGAATCTTCATGTAGTAATAGCGGCCATCGATTAATGATTTAAAACGCTGGGTACAGGGACGCGTATAGCCATTTGGCGTAAGATAAAGTTCACCAAACCATTCAACATTCAGTGTCGAGGGAATAAGAATTTCTTTTGTTTCTCTTGTTTGATCATTTATGCGAAAAGTAATCATTTCGTTATTTTTGTCGTGGCGAATTACAACAAATTGATGTTTACTCTCACACTTTAATTGCGCCCACTGCCAATCTTGACGCAATGATTGCCAAAATTGTTCTTCATCTATTTTTTGACGCGTTTTTGTAAAATTTGGAATTGTAATTAGTAAAAGGAGGGCCGCTATCCCTAAAACAATGATTGCTTCAAGAAACGTAAACCCTTCTTCTTGAAGATTCATCGCTGAATTGCCTTTCCATCAACAATTACAATTTTTTCATGATGGGCCTGCTGAACTTGCGCATCAGTCAGGTAATTTGCTTTATTCAATTCCTCTAAACTGACATTATCAGTTCCATTTTCATTTTCGTATGCATCGATTTGGGTCTGAATTACAGAAGTCATTGCCTTTCCGTGAATACTATTAGCATGTTTTCGCTGTTGAGAGAGATTGGGCAGCATGATCAATACTAACAAGCTAATAATAAATAAGACGATTGACATTTCGAGTAAGGTGAAGCCTGATTGTTTTTTCTTTAAAATTTTCATTAATAAACTCCTTGGAATGAATGATAAATTGGCAATAAGATACTAAGATATAAAATAACAATTATGATTGCAATAATGCTAAAGATAACTGGTTGAACAAAAATCAATAAATGTTCAATTGCAGTTGTGAGGGCCTTAAATTTTAAATTTGCGAAAACAATTAAGTCCCGTCCCATATTTTCTCTAGTTGCCCCCTTATTCATAAAAACGATTAATTCATTAGGGAGAAAAGAGTAGGTAGCCACCACTTCTGAAATATCTCCATCACGTTGAATAGTAGTCATTATTTTGTTACCAAAAATATAAAGAATTGATTTTCTATCAAAACTCTGGGTAATTTCACAAATTTCAGCCAACGACAATCCTTGTTGCAACATTGATCCTAATATACTAGTTAAATAATATTGAAAATAATAACAATAGCATTTACCGATTATCGGTATTGTACAGATCTTAATTAGCCGTTGTTCCTTATTCATTTGATGCCATCTTAGCCATTGAAATACGGCGCTAATGAAGATAACGGTAAAAAGGTAAATTGCTCCTAACGTAATCATGTGAATCAGCGGTAAAGTTTGCCTCTCGCCTTGCCAGACTTTCAATTCTGGAAAAACAAACAAAATTAATCCACAAATCACCACCCCTAACATCCCTAAAAGAATTAGCGGATATTGCAGGAGACTAAATAATTTTTTTCGTTGCCGTTCCCGTGCTGTAAGTATCTTTCCTACCTCACTCAATGTTTTTGTTAAATTACCATGCTTTTCTGCTAATAGTAACTGATAAAATAAATCATCTTTTACTTCTTGCTGTAGGCTCTGGGCAAAACTCGCTCCCTTTTGCATTCGTTTATCTATAGAAGCAATCCAAGGGGCTAGCTTCGGATTGACAGCCTTGATAAAACCAAGTGCTTCTTTGACAGAAAAGCCAACACTTAACAAATCTGCTAATAAAAGGAAAAAATTTGCTTGTTGCTGATGATTGAATTTAACCTTGTTGGTATTGACGTGCAGTATTCTCCGTAATTTCTCCATTTTCCACAGCCTGCTGAAGAGCTTTTGACCATTCATTAGACATTCCTCCTTTCTTGGTGCCATTGAGCAAATCACTAAATTGATGCCGATTTAACAGGTCACATAAGATGGCTTGTTCTCCATTCACCAACGGAATTAAACGCTGATAAGATACCGTCGTTAATACTTGCTGAAGATAATAAGAATCTATCCCTAATTGTTGAAGACGCGAAACAACGCCATAAGCATTTCGAGCATGGATAGTTCCCAAAACTAAGTGACCACTTAATGCGGCTTGAACTGACATAGCCGCTGTCTGTGAATCACGGATTTCTCCAATGATAAACACATCTGGGCGATGCCGTAATCCCAATTTTAATAAACTTTCATAGTCCATCCCCGCTAATTCATTTACTTGCAATTGAATAAATCCCGGATGGTCAATTTCTACGGGATCCTCAATTGTTAATACAATTTGTTTCGGCAATAGCTGTCGAGCAAGCTGATACATGGTAGTTGTTTTACCAGCCCCCATTGGCCCGGCAAAAAGAATCAAACCTCTTTGTTGACGGTACTTCTGTAATATTTCCCACTGGTGAGGAACTAAAAAATTAAACCTAATATCATTAAGGGGATATATAAAGCGAATAACTAATGATTCCCTCCCTTGATAATCACCAACACTTGATAAGCGTAAATTGATCTTTTGGTGAGCATAAGTAAATTTAAAAGCGCCTAGCTGGGGTCGTCGATGCTCACTAACTGCCATATTGGCGCAATATTTTAAGTATGAGATAAAACGTTGACCATAATCACGCGTAACCTGTTTAAAAGGAAATAGGGTCCCCTTTATCGCTAAGGATAATTGATAATACCTATCATGAGGTAAGATGTACAGGTCACTCGGTTGCTTGCGAATTATTCTTGTTAATTCTTCTTCAAAACTCGGCATATTTTAACCTCCCTATTATTTAAATACGGATAAATTCTAAAAATGCACTAAAAAATTTAAAACTAAAAAAGAGGTTAAAAAGCGTTTTGCTTTTTAACCTCTCAATAACAATGATTGAATTATTCTTCATCGTCATCTTCGTCTGGTAAAATACCAGTTTCGTAAATATCAGCAACATCATCGTTTTCTGTTAATTCATCAATCAAATGACGGTATTGCTTTGCCTTATCTGCAGGTACCTCTGTCCGGTTTTGAGGGATCATGGTAACTTCAGCAGTATCTAATTCGTAGCCTTGTCCTTGAAGAGCATCACGAACATCTGTCATGCTACTTGGATCTGTGAAGATTTGGAACTTTTCTTCAGTTGCCTTCATATCTTCAGCTCCAGCATCTAAAGCATCCATTAACATATCATCTTCGCTCTTATCAAGACCATCACGAAGAATTTCGATTAATCCTTTACGGTCGAACATGTATGAAACTGATCCGCTAGCACCTAATGAACCGCCAGAGTGACTAAATGCTGAACGAACAGCAGATGCAGTCCGGTTCTTGTTATCAGTAAGAGCAGAAACCATTACTGCTACCCCACCTGGTCCATAACCTTCATAAGTAACTTCTTCGAACTTAGCTCCACCAATACCTGAAGCTTTAGCAATAGCACGGTCAATATTTTTCTTAGGCATGTTGGCCGCGTGTGCCTTATCGATTACAAGCCGTAATTGAGCGTTGTTCGCTGGATCAGGATCACCTGCTTTAGCTGCTTGGTACAAGTCACGTGAAATCTTTTGGAAAATCTTACCACGCTTAGCATCTTGGGCGTTCTTACGTCCCTGAATGTTATGCCATTTTGAATGTCCTGACATTACTGACTCCTCTTTTCTTTATTAATGTAATACAAACAGATAAATTTTAGCAAATATTCATCGTTAATTCAAGGTTATTGGCGAGGTTGCCATTTTCGTTTTACAAATTGCAGAATAAATAACACAATACTAATGACAATCAGCATCATTGAACCATGAAATCCAGTCTGCTGAAAATCATTGGCAACCTGGGAAATAAAGGGGCTTATGTCTGGTTGTCCTGCTCCCATTTGAAGGGCAATCGCATGAATAGTCATAACGATTCCTGTATATAAAACAGTTCCCCACAAACAAATCCACCTAAAACTACCAATTAAGTGGTGCTGCCATAACCCCTTAAGGATCAATAGAACGAGACTGATAATTGAAATCACTAAAATAATATTGACAACCGTTTTAGCAATTTTAATTCCATTAATCAACTGTGCAACTTCAGGAGTATTTAACTGACTGTTAACCATCGAATTAATGTTACCAGCAATTGCTGAAGAACTGCCTGCTGGTAACATGGACGTCGACAAACCATATTGAGCTAATTGGGAATTAACAGACGTGCCCACATTATTAACTATAGGTGATAGGTCAAGATTAATTTTTTCACCTGCATATACTTGATCAATCGCCTGGTTAATTAGCTTATCAGTATCACTTTTCTTTAAGACAGAAGTTGAAATCCCATACTGAGTTAGACTACTGTTAACCTGACTTAACATAACTGATTCAAGCGACGAACTTGTAACTTCTTCTTTTACAAAGTTAACATTTAAGAGTGTCGAATTAATTAGTAATGTTAGCCCGAATAAAGTCACACAGATTACGCCCCATAAGCAGTATAGAAAATGACGCTTTTTCGGTGTTTCTTCTATTGGCTTCTCAACTTTTTCTTGTCGTTGTGCTCGCAATTCACTTCGGGTTGTCACAACAAATCACAACCTACTTACGAGTTGATTGGCGTTCAACAAAGCCATGATCTAAAATAACATTCTTTTCATCATCATTGCTGTCATCGCCATCCATTAATTTTGTCAACAACCGCATTGAAATGGCTCCAAGATCATAAAGGGGTTGAGTGATTGAAGTAATTGTCGGCCGGACAACCTTTGTATAATTAGTGTCATTGGAAGAAATTAGTTCAAAATCAGCTGGAACGCTAATACCAGCATCTGTAAGCCCATTTAAGAGCCCAGCAGCTAAACTATCATCTGTTACATAAGCAGCCTTTAAGCCCCTTTCGATAACTTCTTGTGCCTTTGCATATCCGGCTTGATAAGACCCGTCTGTTTCAATTACTAATGAATCATTAAATGCCACATTATTATTGGCCAATGCTTCTTTATATCCATTGAGCCGGTCTTTACCATTAATTGAGTATCGTAATGGACCCGTAATATAGGCGACTTGTTGATCACCATGCTTTAGCAGAAATTCTGTTGCTTCCTTGGCGGCTGCTTGGTAGTTAATCCGAACGCTTGGTAAAGCATCATCATTAACAACAGAACCAGCTACTACAACTGGTGTATTTGTGCTTTCAAATTCATTTCGCAAATCATCAGAAACATCATGACCCATAAAAATAAGTCCATCAACCTGTTTAGCAAGCAAGCTCCGCACCACTTTTAGAATCTTTTCATCATCAGAATCAGAATTAGTTAAAATGATATTGTACTTATACATTGAAGCAACATCATCAATCCCCAATGCTAATTCCGCAAAGTATGGATCAGTTATATTAGGAATAACTACCCCGACAGTCGTTGTCTTTTTAGAAGCTAATCCCCGTGCAACTGCATTAGGACGATAATTAAGCTGCTTAATTACATCTAAAACCTTTTGTCTAGTTTCTGGTTTTACATTTGGATTGCCATTTACTACCCGTGAAACAGTGGCCATTGAGACACGAGCTTCTCGGGCAACCGTATAAATTGTTACTGATTTTTTTTCCATAAGATAGCCCTTTCTTTATTGGTATAATCTGTTTTCATATTTTTTCATAACCTAGTTAATATAGCAGATTTAGTTTTAATTAGCAAACGTTCTTCATTATTTTTTTACTTTCATAACAATATGTTATAATATTCGCAATCTTTTTTAGGAAGTGAATGCAGTGACAAAACTTAATCAATTACAAAGCGCTCTTGCTGAAAAGGGATTAGATGCTGCTTATATTAGTGATCCAATGACCATTAATTACCTAACTAGTTTCTACAGCGATCCAGTAGAACGGGTATTAGCACTAGTCCTTTTTGCCGATAGTGAGCCATTTCTGTTTGCCCCAGCGCTTGAGGTAGAAGCAATAAAGGATACTGGTTGGAAATATCCGGTATATGGGTACTTAGATCACGAAAAACCTTTTGAGCTTATTGCTGAACATATCAAAAATCACGCTGGTTCACCAATTAACTGGGGAATTGAGGGAGAATCACTAACTGTTGACCGTCTTCGTGCTTTAGAAGAAGTCCTCCCCAATGCCCATTTTAATACTGATCTCTCTCCTTTGATAGCAAAAATGCGGATGATTAAAAGCGATGATGAGATCGCTAAGTTAAATGAAGCCGGAAAATGGGCTGATTTCGCTTTTAAAGTAGGATTCGAAGCAATTCAAATTGGTAAAACAGAGCAAGAAGTGGCTGCCGATTTAGAATACGCTCTTAAGCAACACGGGATTAATAAAATGAGTTTTGATACTCTAGTTCAAGCTGGTCCTCATGCTGCCGAGCCTCATGGAGCTACCTCTAGTAATAAGATCCAAAATAATCAACTCGTCCTTTTTGACTTAGGAACAATTGTTGATGGCTATATTAGTGATGCTTCCCGAACGGTGGCTGTCGGAAAGTTAAATGACAAACAAAAAGATATCTACAAGGTATGTTTAGAGGCTCAATTGACCGCTCAAAATGCTGCGAAGCCGGGAATGACTGCTGAAGAATTAGATAAGATCGCTCGTGATATCATTACTGCAGCCGGTTATGGCGAATACTTTATTCACCGCCTCGGGCACGGAATGGGCAGCAGTGAACACGAATTTCCATCAATCATGGAAGGAAATCAGCTAGTTCTTGAACCTGGCATGTGCTTCTCCATTGAACCTGGCATTTATATTCCAGGTTTTGCCGGCGTCCGGATTGAAGACTGTGTTCATATTACAGAAGATGGTTGCAAACCATTTACGCATACAACTAAAGAATTGCTAACTTTCCCTCATTAAAATAAAAAAGCTGAGAGGTTTCTCAGCTTTTTTATTTTACTTATTTATCGGCTGTCTCAGCGTCATCTTGATCTGCTTCATCGTCTTCAATAGATGCTGGCTTTTGATCACTAGTAGCATCGATAATAATATCGTTATTATCTTCATCTGCTTCTTTATTCTTCGCTAATTCCTCACGAATATCAGCAGTTTGCTTATCAAAGTCATCATTAGTCATATGATTAACTACTTTATTGGCGCTATCTTTTACCTTCCCCTTAACATTATTAACAGCATCCGCAGCGCCACTCACCTTATCGTTCAAGTTAGAATCACTCATAAGGTCATCGACAATGTCTAATGCGTCTAAGGTGTAATCAGTCACATAATCAGCAACTTTATTAATCTTTTCATCAACGCTTTCTTTCAATGCTTCTTTTTTAGCTGGTGCCATTTTCTTCCATGCAGCATATGTTGCAGCTCCACCTAATAATATCCCAGCAAGTAACTTTTTACTCATTATTTGTCATTCCTTTCTTTTGCTTCCGATGCTGTCTAAATTTGTTGAAGGCATCTAAAACAAGCGTCTTTCCTGCAAACTTAAAAATACTCCGGTCAAATTGTCGTTTTTCGCGGTGCAGCCGGGCTTTCTCGACCATTTCTTGAAGTGAAGCATTCACTTCTGAAACACTCTGACTTACATCTGCAACTGCTTTAACCGCTGGATCTAGTTGTTCTGATTTATGGTTAATATCGTCTAACAATGTATTCGTGTTACTTAGCACGTCCTCCATTTCTTGGCTAAGATAATGAACATCCCGCGTTAAAGTTGTAATACTTTTATTTGTTTCTTTCATTGTCTTACTCAATTGATTCAACAGGATACATGCAAAAATGACTAAGATTAGGAATGCGATTGCCGCAATTAACCCTGCCAACTGGCCAAAAGTCATCTGATAATCCCTCCTTTAGTTTTCAAAATACTTATTCAATACTAAGAATATCATAAAACAAATAAAAACGATAATCTAGTGTAGTCGACAGAAGCTTGTCTTCCCTGTTAAAATATTTATTAGTATTTTTTAGGAGGTTATTATGATTACTGGTGCCACTTCTCTTACATCAAAACAAACGGAACAATTAAAAAAAGCTTTTACAGATTTATCTTGGCACGAAATTTCACAACAACTTTTAAGTAAATTTCTTTTAATTATCGTTACGTTTGTCTTATTTTTAATACTTTTATGGGTAGGACGAGTTATCATTGTCCACCTTTTTCAAGAATCAAAAAAATACAATGTACTAAAAAATAGCAATCGAATGGCAACGGTAAAAGCCCTTGTCTTAAACATTTATCGTTATACTTGTTATTTTTTCTTATTGTACGCCATATTATCAGAAATTGGCGTTCCAGTGGGTACTCTAATTGCTGGAGCCGGAATTTTTAGTTTAGCATTGGGGCTTGGTGCGCAAAGCCTTGTTAGTGATATTGTGACTGGATTTTTCATCCTCCTTGAGCAACAATTAGACGTCGGCGATACTGTCCAAATCGGTCAAATCAAGGGAACAGTAACTGCTCTTGGTATTCGCACCACTCAAGTTACTAGTTCTGACGGAACACTTAATTTTATTCCTAACCGTAACATTACTATTGTGCAAAATCTTTCGCGAAATAATATGGTTAGCAACGTTGATATTCGGATTACTTCAAAAACCCCTCTTAGCAAGGTAGAAGAAATCGTTACGCAAGTTAATAAAAAGCTAGTGCCACAAACAAAAGCACTACAATTAAAACCAGTTATTGTCGGACCAGTCGTTACCCCAGACGGTGCGCTCGTTTTTCGCGTGACGATAACAGCAGTCAGCGGAAAACAATCAACTGTTGCTAGTCACTTTTTGGCGGCATATCTTAAAGAATTACGAACGAATAATATTCCAATTGCCTGGGAGGGAGCACCTAATGAGTATTAAATTAATCGCTACTGATATGGACGGAACCTTTTTACGAGATGACCATACTTACAATCATTCTTTATTTGCAAAGGTCTTTCGTCAACTTGAACGCCATAATATCTACTTTGTCGCTGCTAGTGGATCCAGTTTCCCACGATTGCAACGAGAATTTAAAGACTACACCGCCAAGATGGGATTTATTTCGCAAAACGGATCAGTTATCCATTTAGGAAGCAAATTATTTAAATCTTTTCCTATTAATCAGGAATCTTTAGCCCGAGTTATTCATGTTCTTGACCGTTTCTATGGTCCGCAAGATATTAATCAATTAGTAATCTCTACTAGTGAAAAATCTTATGTCGATCAGGGGATGAGTGCTCATGATTTCAATATCGTGAAACTTTTTTATGAAAATGTGGAGCGCATTCCTGATATCCGGCAGATTTTCACTCAACGACCAACTGAAAATTTTACTAAGATATCGATTAATTTTGCTAACCATATCGATCTTAAAAAAGTTGCAACAACCTTAGATGGTTACTTACCGCCATCTTTAATCATGGAAAATTCAGGCTTTAATACTGACTTAATCGGTAATGCTGCTGCAACTAAACAAAATGCTCTTTCCCTTTTGCAGTCCCACTTTAATTTAAAGGCAAATGAAATTGTTACGTTTGGTGACAATGAAAATGACCTCGGAATGTTAGCGATGACGAGTCAAAGCTACGCAATGCAAAATGCACAACCAATTATTCAAATGCAAGCTGCCCACACTACCACAATTGATAATAATCATGATGGCGTCTTGCAGACTATTATCCAATTAATTAAAAATGAACGATAAAAAGAGGCCTCCAACATTCGGTTTTACCGGGCGCTGGAGGTCTCTGTTGTACTGCGCTATTTGTTTTTTATGAGAGTAACTCGACTTATGTCACAGCTACTTTCATTATTTTCCAAAAGTATGCATTGTATAATTGACTGCCTTTAATACTTCACGACGCGTCACAATTCCGCAAAAGTAATTATGATCGTCCACCACCGGTAAAAATGACTGATCAATTAAGAGGTGTAAATTTTCTTCGATATCAGTTGGATCTTGGATAACTGGCGCATCGGTTTGCATCATATCCCTGACCTTTAATTCATTTAAGCGCTCCACATTGATCCGTTTTGTCTCCAATAATCGGTCAGTAATCATCGCCAAAGAAACTTGACCACAGTAACGGTTTTTATTATCAATCACAATAATTTTAGCGTACCGATCCTTAGTAAGGACTAAAAATGCATGATCTAAACTGTTGCTTTGATTTACTGTTGCAACTAAACTGGCAGGGATCATAAACTTCTGCTTATTTTTCAGCAATAAAGTCCGTAAACGCTGATCAATCACAAAAATACACTCCTTTATTTCTGACGCCTGAATTCACAATGTAATTCAGGAACAGCTTCCATCTCGCGGTTATAATAATCAACAATAAACTGCTCAGGCTGCGCATCAATAATTGCAAAAGTTCCCCCGAGTTTAGCATATTCACCACGAGGAAAACTGATGCTCCCAGGATTAATTATTAGCATTTGATGATCGTAAACGGCTCCTAATTGATGAGTATGCCCATAGCACACAATGGAGGCACCTTTTTCTTGGCCGGTAAGCATCAGAGGGGTCAGAGAAAAATTGACCCGCTGTAAATGACCATGAGTTAGATAAAGCTGCTCTTGCCCAGCATTAATTACCAATTCATTAGGGTACGACAAACCATAATCATTATTCCCCTTCACTGCCTTAAAATTGCTCATCGGTTCCTGATCAGGAGCTAATTCTGAATCCCCACAGTGAATCATTAGGTCAACTTGCTTCCCCATTTTTTGAACAATCTCTGTCAAAATTTTTTCTTCTCGATGGTTATCACTTACAACTAGTATTTTCATTTTTATTACCACCAATCATTAAATTGCTTCATAAATGATCGTAATGCGCGGCCACGATGACTAATTTGATTCTTTTGGCCCGCTGTTAACTGGGCCATTGATTTGCCTAATTCATCAACATAAAAAAGCGGATCATAACCAAAACCGTTTTCTCCTGTGAGTTGATGAAGAATATGGCCATCAACCCGACCATTGGCAACTAATTTGGTTCCATCAGGCTTAATTCCGACGATGGTAGTATGAAAGTGAGCAGTCCTTTTTTCATCCGGTACCTCTTTTAACGCCGATAAGAGTTTAGCATTATTAGCAGCATCGTCATGATCACCAGCATATCTTGCTGAGTGTACACCTGGAGCACCTCCAAGAGCATCAACCATTAAGCCCGAATCATCCGCCATAACTGGTAGTTGGAGTTGATTAGCAGCTGTAGTGGCTTTAATTGTTGCATTTTCTTCAAATGTTTTACCATTTTCATTAATTGCTATTGGTGCAAAATCGGCTAATGTTTTTACTTCAATTCCTAGGGGAGCAAGCATCTCTTGGTATTCACGCGCTTTCCCAGCATTCTTTGTTGCAATTACGATTGTTTTCATTTTAACCTTCCTCGTTTAATTGAATATGTGCACACTTGCTGTAGCCATTCGGTAACCATTGTTGTGCACCAGCAACTAAGTCTTTAACATCTCCCGTTGAATAAAGGTTGATACTTGACGCTAAATTATCACTCAACTGATTTTTGCCAGTTAACAATTCCTTTGCCTGTCTGATTGTCTCAAATGCAGGATCAATTAACTGAACATTAGATCCTAATTTATTATGAATTTCTTTTTGTAAAAACGGGAAATGAGTACATCCAAGGATCAAAGCTTCAATCGATTGGTTATCAAATACTTCTAATTCAGTGTCAACAGCTTTTTGTGCCTCACTTGTTCCTGTTTGCCCATGCTCAACAATTGATACAAGTGGCTGTGCGGGAGAACTGATAACACTTAGATCAGAATTAAGTTTAGCTAATGTTTTAGCATAAGCGCCATTTTTAATAGTGGATTCAGTGCCAATTACCCCAATTTTTTTATAATGATGTTGGGTAGCAGCCATGGCTCCTGGTTCAATTACCCCAATTACTGGAATTGGTAATTCATTTTGAAGAAGTTGAAGAGCTGCTGCAGTCGCGGTATTACATGCAATTATCATCATTTTTATATCTTGTTCTAACAAGAATTTTCCAATTCGTAATGCTAATTGCTGAATCTGTTCTTTTGTTTTAGTTCCATATGGAAAATGCCCTTGGTCCCCCACAAAAATTACAGATTCGTGGGGCATTTGTTCACGAAGTACACGAATTACAGATAGGCCGCCTAACCCTGAATCCATAACCCCGATTGGTCGTTTATCCATTCTCTTCACCTCGTTAATTCATTAAAACGTTTAAAACCTTGAAACTATATTATCCGTTTCTCCATAAGATTTTGCAAGTTTTTCAGGTTTAACCCTATTAAGATCTTGAATTTTAAGTATAATAATAATGATTGTTAAAAAGGAGCGAGTGGATATGAGTCAGAAATTATATAATCAGTTAATAGCCGGTCATCAAGGACTAGGGGCTGGGACAATGCGTGACGTGATTTTACCAGCTATCCTCGGTAAAGAGACCGATGAAATGCTATATTGGATTGGTAAAGATCTCGCTCGAGTATATCCTGTTGCCACAACTGAGGATCTAGTCTATCTTACTAATCAGCTAGGCTTTGGCCGTTTAGCTTTACGTAAAAAAAGCAATACTTCTCAAGTGTGGCGGTTATCAGGGGTAATTGTAAAGGAACGGATTCAAAGAGACGAGGAAGAGACCTCTTTTGGTTTAGAATGTGGGTTTCTTGCTCAAGAAGTAGAGTTTCAACTTGGAACGGTTGCAGAGGCAAAGATCTTTGACCGTCACCGTGATTATGTTGATATTTTGATTCAAAACGATCCACAAAGTTCAGCTGATAATGAACGATCTGAGATGGTAACATTCATTACTGTTGATCGCCCTGACGAAAAAGAAGACGCCCCCAAAAAAGAAACTCGGCATTCACTACTAAAACGACGAAAAAAAGATAAAAAATAAGTTTAAAATACGAAAAAGCTGGAAGAAAACAAAAAGTTTTTCTCCAGCTTTTTTCTAATCAACATATTGTTGTAAGATTTGCTTTAATTGATCCTCACTATGGTAACCAATGATTTGGTCTACTACCTTACCATCTTTCTTAACCATTAATGTAGGGATACTCATAATCCGGAATTTTTGTGCAGTTTCTGGATTTTGGTCAACATCCATCTTAAAAAATTTAATATCAGTCATCTTATCAGATAATGCATCAACTACTGGTGATTGCATCCGACAGGGACCACACCAAGTTGCCCAAAAATCAATTAAATCGACACCAGTTGCAGTATCTTGTTCAAAGGTTTGATCTGTAGTTACGTTTACAGCCATCTTCAATTCCTCCTTTGTTTTTCTTAACGCTATTCTAACAAATCACTTCTTAAATGTCATTTAAGTTGCTTACTTTTTTATAGTAAGTAATTATAAATTAACAATTGTTGCTCCATCCCCACCAGCATTAGGGGAAGCATAGGAGAATGATTTAACTCGTGGATTGCTTTGCAGATATTGTTGCGTTCCCTTACGAAGAGCACCGGTTCCTTTTCCGTGAATAATTGTTACTGTTGAAAGATTATTCAACAATGCATGATCAATAAAGTTACTTAGCTCACTCATTGCTTGTTCATAGCGATGACCGCGCAAATCAAGACGAGCCGAGGTCTTTCGTGTTTGTGTCGTTCTCACAGCAGCCCGTGGTCGCCGCTTTGCATCTTTTTCTCGTGGAAGATCTTTCTTAGCTACTTTTTCAAGATTATTCTCATCAATTTCCATTTTAAGAATCCCAATCTGAACTTCCCACTTGTGGTTCCCTCGCTTAGATAAAAGTTCTCCATATTGACCATAAGATTTCACCAAGACTGCATCACCTTTATGCAAATCATGCTTTTGCTTAGCCCGTTGTAATACTGAGTTGTGTTGCAACCGTGGATTATCACGATGAAGAGCGTTCAATTGACCTTGTGCATCAATTAATTCATTTTCTTTTACATTTCCACCCTGTTGAACTTCTAACTGGCGCAAATGATGAATAATCCGGTCAGCCTTTTTCTTAGCCATCGAAACTTGATGGTTGGCCTTTGAACGTGCTTGTTCGTATAGCTTATCGCGCTGTTCATTAAAGCGGGTGAGTTTCTCATCAAGGTCACGCTGAACTTTTTCATTTTTGGCTACTAGTTTTGCTAGCTTTTCACTTTCTTCACGGGCTTTTTTTCGTTGCTCTACTAAATCACCAATCATATTGTTAAGGTCTTGACTATCATCACTAACAAATGTCCGTGCTTCATCAATAACCTGGGGACTAATTCCTAATCGCTGCGCAATCTCTAATCCATTTGACCGCCCAGGAATCCCTAGGAGTAATTTATACGTCGGCTTAAGAGTTTCTTGGTCAAATTCCATACTAGCATTAATCGTCTTAGCACGATCATAACCATAAACTTTGAGTTCAGGATAGTGGGTAGTAATTACAACCATGGTTCCTTTACTGCCAATATTATCAAGAATTGCCATTGCTAAAGCAGCCCCTTCTTTGGGATCAGTCCCAGCACCAAGCTCATCTAAAAGGACTAAGCTACGACTTGTAATTTGTTCAAGAATGGCTTTTACTCCATCCATATGACCAGAGAAAGTACTCAGATTTTGTTCCAATGATTGTTCATCACCAATATCCGCAAATACATTATCAAAGATCCCAATTGTACTGCCTTCTTCTGCCGGAATAAACAAACCAGATTGTCCCATTAACTGGATAATTCCCAAAGTTTTAAGCGTAATGGTTTTACCACCAGTGTTAGGCCCAGTAATAATAATTGCTTGGTAATCTTCACCAATCTTAATATCATTTGTCACTACTCGCCGGGGATCAATCAAGGGATGGCGAGCTTTCCGTAATGAAACATGATTTTCTTTGCTTAAGAGCGGTAGCGTTGCCTTAGCATCATGTGCCCAGCGTGCCTTGGCATTAATAAAGTCAAGGTGTCCAAGAATTGCTTCATTCTGGCCAATATCATGCCGGTAAGGAGCAATCATTTGTGATAATTCAATTAACACCCGTTGCATTTCTTGCCGTTCTTCTATTTGCGCTTGTCGTAACCGATTATTGGTCTCCACAACGGCTGCAGGTTCAATATATAATGTTTGTCCACTAGCACTTTGGTCATGAACAACTCCACCAAATTTATTTCGGTAGCGGGCGATTACTGGAATTACATAGCGGTCATTCCGCATTGTGACAATCGGGTCACTTAAGTATTTCGCATTTTTCCCGCGCGTATACCTTTCCATTTGTTGGTGAATTTCTGTTTCCGTTTGGGTAATTAATTGCCGGATACCATGGAGTTTAGCCGATGCTTCATCATTTATCCGTCCATCAGGATCGATAGAACGAACTAGCCGCTGGGTAATTGAAGGAATTGTAACTAGGCGGTCAACTTGGGTAGTTAAAACCCGCAGTTTAATTTTTTTCTCCCGCATCTGGTCAAAAAAGTTTTTTACACTCATACTAGTTTGCAGCACTTTAGTAATTTGAGCTAATTCCGTGCCGTTCAGATTTGCCTTAATTTTCAAACGTTTCAATTGCGGTTTGATATCAGCTAGTTGCGGAATAGGAATCCCATCTTCTAACCTTAAAATATCAGCTCCATCAGTAGTTTCTGTCAAAAGTTCTTTGACTGCCTCATAATCAGTCTGTGGAACAAGCTGCGTTAATTCGCGACGACCAGCAGCAGAAACAAGGTATTGTGCCAGTTGTCCTTTTATTCGATCAAATTCTAATGTTTCTAAAATTTTGCTATTCATTTTATCCTCCCTGTACTAGCGTATCAATTACTAAATGCGCTATTCCTGGTGTTTGATTAATCATAAAACGCGCTAGTTCTGAGTTCGCTATTTGCATTTGCCACCAACCTGCTGGAAATAATTGCATAATTAGTAAAACAACGTAAATAATCAAATAGCCAATCAAAAATGAGATTAAGCCACCTGCAATTTTATCAACTGTCCCCACCACTGGAATCCTCTTTATCCAGTTTAACTGACGAATGCCCCAGTGACAAAGAATTGAAACAATTGTAAAAATTATCATAAATGCAATCCCATTATAAAAGAAAAGATTACTATTTACATTTGCAAGCAAGCTCTCGGAAAAAGTTGCTGGGGTTCCAATACTTGGTAATAACGATTTTAACCAGCCACCAATCAATTGGGCTCCCTGGCGAGCAACAATCCAAGCTACTATATATGTCCCCAGCATTAACGTCATTGTCAATAATCCGCGGCGATGGCCATTAATAAAGCACCCCATTAAAATCAAAATAATAAAGGTTGTTAAAATCATCCTAATGATCCTTTCATTCTGCTTGTAAAGAAAAAGGACTGTGACAAATGTGTCTACAGCTCCCTTTTGTTAATATTTTATTTATCCGGTAATTTTAATTAGGCCTTGAAATTACCATCATTATCAAGGAAAGTATTTAATACTTCTTCAACCATGTCCCATTCCTTATCATCTTCAATTGGAACAAGGTCCTGTCCATCGTTATCTTCATTATCAGCTATAATGTAAGCTTGAATGTCAACGGAATCGTCATTTTCTTGTTCCGCTGGATAGATAAAGATATATGATTTGCCATAATCATCAGAATCAAACGTAAACAATTCCTTAAATAATTGTTCGTTACCATTCTCATCAATTAATGTAATCATGTCTTCGTTATTTTCTTGTTTACTCATTTTAATACCTCATTTTAGCTTATTCACAAGGCGGCCATGGCGATCCAAATAGCTTTGTAAAATGAATGTTGCTGCAACTTCATCGATAACTTTTTTCTGCTTAGCACGTGAAATGTCCGCTTCTTCAACTAGCATTCGGTGTGCCTCAACCGTCGTTAAACGTTCATCTTGAAAGTCAATAGGAATATCTGGAAAACGTTGTTGTAATAGCTTGCCATAGTGCTGAGATGCTTCAACACGAGGACCTTCTGTATTATTCATATTTTTAGGAAGGCCAATTACAAACCCAGCTACCTGTTCTTTTTTCACTAGCTCGGCAACACGATCAATTCCAAAAATTTCGTTTTCTTCATCAATTGGAATAATCTCAACTGCTTGGGCCGTCCAACCGAGAGGATCGCTTACGGAAATACCAACCGTTTTAGAGCCAACGTCTAATCCCATTAATCTCATTTAGTTTCACCGTTATTCTTTAGGTATGACCGAACAAGCTCTTCAATAATTTCGTCACGTTCATGTTGACGAATCAAGTTACGTGCATCATTCAAACGCGGAATATAAGCTGGATCACCAGATAAAAGATAACCAACAATTTGGTTAATCGGGTTGTATCCCTTTTCTTCTAATGATTCATAAACCGTCTTTAATGTTTGCTTAATATCTTCTTGACGTTCTTGACCGAAATCAAAGAACATCGTTTTATCATTTGTAGCCATCAATCGTCACCTCCAGATATTCTTTTCAACCATCAATTTTACTATATTCTTATTAAAATCACAATTTACATTTGTCAATTGTAAGTAAACAGTAATATTAGTTTTATCTTAAACTACAAGTTTTATATTATAGCTGATAATAGCGTTTCTTGATAGTATTTCTTTATTACTTTAAGAAGTTCTTACAAAAAGAGATTGAAAGAACTCAAAAATTGGTTTCTTTCAATCTCTTAGACTATGAGATGGTTATTTCCTTCTCATTTTTGATTTACTTATCGAGGTAATCTTTAGCTTGACTTAAGGCTTCCTTAATTCCAGCCGGATTCTTTCCACCAGCTTGGGCGAGGTTTGGCCGACCGCCACCGCCACCATTAATAGCTGGCGCAATCGCCTTAATAAGGTCACCCGCTTTTAAGCCTTCCTTAGTTTTATCATCACTAACAGCCACTAATAAGTTTGCTTTCCCATCACTAGCTGTCGCAAGGACAAGAACATCAGAAAGAGCCTTTGAACGCCAAGTATCAGCAAGTTGCCGTAATTGACCCATTCCAGCAACTTGAACTTCGGCAGCAATTAAACTTCCATTCTTGGTTGCTTGAACGTTTTCAAAAACATTATTAGCTTGTTGAGCAGCAATCTTAGCTTGAAGAGACTCATTTTGCTTTTGAGCTTCTTTAAGTTCATTTTGTAATGTTTCTACTTGGTGAGGAACTTCCTTAATCTGAGCAACCTTCAAACTAGCAGCGCTCTTTGTTAAGAGGTCATCACGATCTTGGAGGAACTTAAAGGCATCACTAGAAGTTACTGCTTCGATCCGCCGTACTCCAGCACCAACTCCTCCTTCAGAAACAATCTTGAAGAGACCAAGCTCATTCGTGTTCTTAACGTGATCACCACCACAGAACTCAGTGTTAAAGTCACCAATCTTAACAACCCGAACCTTATCACCATACTTATCTGAGAATAAGGCAATAGCACCCATTTCCTTAGCAGAATCAATATCCGTTTCAACTGTCTTAACCGGGATTTCCTTCCAGATTTGCTCATTAACCATGTTCTCAACCTTCTTGAGGTCCTCAGCAGTTACTTGACCAAAGTGGTTAAAGTCAAAACGTAAGTAATGTTCTTCAACTAATGATCCGGCTTGTTGAGTATGACCACCAAGAACGTTCCGCAATGCTTGGTCTAACAAGTGGGTTGCTGTATGGTTCTTTTCAATCTTAAGGTGACGAATACGGTCAACAACCAGTTTGTAACGAGCACCCTTTTTAATAGGGGCAGTTAATTCTACCCGGTGAAGATTTTGCTGGTTTGGTGCATGTTGGACATCAACCACCCGACCAACTTTTTTACCATAGTTATCAATAATATCACCAGTATCAGCAACTTGGCCTCCCATTTCAGCATAGAATGGCGTTACATCAAAAATTAATTCAATGTTCTTATCACCTGGTTGTGCTTCATCCGCTTGTTGACCATCATGTGCTAAACCAATAACTTTTGCATTATCAACGGTCAAATCGGTGTAACCAACATATTTGCTATCTTCTTTGAATGAAGTCCACAAATCAGTTTGAACACCCATCCCGTTATCCATGTCACGGGCATTACGAGCACGATTTTGCTGCTCCGTCATTGCTGCTTGGAAGCCCTTTTCATCAACTGTTAGTCCTTCATCTTCAGCATATTCCTTGGTTAATTCAATTGGGAAGCCATAAGTATCATAAAGCTTAAAGGCTGTTCGTCCATCAATTTCGTTGGTCTTACTTTCCTTAGCTTCAGCAATCACGTTATTCAACAAGTTTAATCCGCCATTTAAGGTTGCACTAAAGCGGTCTTCTTCTGATTCAATAACCGAAGCAATATAGTCAGCATTTTTAAGAACATCAGGATAGTAATCTTCCATGATCTTGCCGACTGTTGGAACCATCTTTGCTAAAAATGGTTCATCGATTCCCAACTTCTTTCCAGCAACAACTGCTCGCCGAAGCAACCGCCGAATAACGTATCCACGACCAACATTTGAAGGCAAGGCGCCATCCCCGATCGCAAAGGTAATTGTCCGAATATGATCAGCGATAATCTTAAATTGAATATCGTCTTCTTTATTTTGACCATACTTCTTAGTACCACTAAACTCTTCAGCTTGCTTGATTAATGGCATAAATAAGTCGGTTTCAAAGTTGGTAGGGGCATTTTCAAAGATTGAAACAACCCGTTCAAGACCCATCCCCGTATCAATGTTTTTATGAGGAAGTGGTTCGTAAGTATCTTCCGGCGTATGGTTAAATTGACTAAAGACAATGTTCCAAATTTCAAGGTAGCGTTCATTTTCACCACCAGGATAATTTTCTGGATCATCATCGGCCAAATTATTAAATTCTTGACCACGGTCATAAAAAATTTCCGTATCTGGACCAGATGGACCTTGACCAATATCCCAGAAGTTATCTTCATCAGCAATTAAATGATCTTCGGCAACGCCTACTTCACGCCAGCGATTATAAGCATCATGGTCTTTAGGGTAATAAGTAATGTATAGCCGTTCAGGATCAAACCCAAACCATTCATCACTTGTTAGTAATTCCCAAGCCCATGGAATTACTTCATTTTTAAAGTAATCACCAACAGAGAAGTTCCCCAACATTTCAAACATGGTATGGTGCCGGGCAGTCTTACCAACGTTTTCAATATCGTTCGTCCGAATACTCTTTTGTGAGCTTGTCATCCGTGGATTGTCAGGAACAACTTTTCCATCAAAGTATTTCTTCATTGTGGCAACCCCAGAGTTAATCCATAGTAATGTTGGATCATTTACTGGAACTAATGATGCACTCGGCATAACTTGGTGGCCATGCTCTTCAAAAAACTTCAAGTACATCCGCCGTACTTGAGCACTATTTAGCTTTTTTAACTCTTTCATCAAATCGCCCTTTCTAAAACAAAAACCACCATTGCGAATCAGAGACGCCGGATTGACGCGGTACCACTCTGCTTGCAACGATGGAATTCGTTTACCTCTTTACTTCTTGGTTACCCAAGGTTAAATATCAAATTATCCGAATGGGGAGCACTAAAGCTAGGAAATCAGTTGTCACACCTTACCAACTGTCTCTGAAATTTTCCGTTAGCTATAGCATGTCCCAAACGTGTCATATTATAGCGAACAATTACTTTAAAATCAACGGGCATTTCGTTCACGGCGATGTTGCTTTTGGCGAGCACGCTTAGCTTTCCGAATCTTATGCCGTAATTCAAGTTTCCGTTTTTGTTGTTCGTCTTCTTTAATCGCCTTTTTAATCCGTTTCTTATAACCAGGTTTAACCTTCTTCTTAGTCTTTTTTACGTAACCTTTCATTGACGGATCAAGTTCATTTTGCCGCCGCTTATAATGCTTCCGGCGATTACGGTCATGGGTAGTTACTAGTTGACCATTCTTTAGTTCTTTTGGTACAAATTTAACTCCCCGCTCCTCAAGCTTAGCAATTAAATCGTCTTCTGCTGGCTCATATAGGGTAATGGCTGTTCCCTTCATCCCATTTCGCCCGGTACGACCAACTCGATGAACAAAATATTCAAGATCAGTTGGCAAGTCGTCATTGATTACTAGTGATACTCCATCAATATCAATTCCACGAGCTGCTAGATCAGTTGCTACAACATATTGATATTCAAGATCACGGATTTGCCGCATTGTCCGTTTACGACGACGAGCTTCTAGTCCCCCATGAATCATTGCTACTTTGAGCCCTTGATTTTCTAAGTACTGGGTTAATTCAACTGCTCGCTCTTTTGTATTAGCAAATACCAACGCAAGATATGGTTCACCAAGAGTCAGCAAACGATAAATTAGCTGGTTACGATCCTGCCCCTTAGTTGACATTAACCAATTATCCACGTCTGGATTAATTACCGCTTCAGTAGGAATCTCTTCAACGACTGGATTTTCCATATACTTTTTTAAGAATGGGCGCAGTTTCTGCGGAATCGTTGCTGAGAAAACCATCATTTGAAGGTCATCAGGAAAATGACTGGCAATTTGGTCAACTTCATGTAAAAATCCCATATCTAGGGTCATGTCCGCTTCATCCACCACAAACATTTTTGCTGTGTGAATATCCAATGCCTGACTCTTGATTAAGTCTAATACTCTTCCCGGAGTTCCAATGACCAATTGAGGTTGTTTTCGGCTTAATTGTTCAACTTGATGCTGCTTGTCTGTACCACCGACATAATTATGAATGGTAAGAGGATGAGGAGCATATTTGTTAAGTTGCTTGGCTGCATTATAAATTTGGTATGCTAATTCCCGACTAGGAGTTGTAATTACTGCTTGAACGGTTTGATCTTCTGGATTGATCTTTGAAAAAATCGGTAAGAGGAAGGCATGTGTTTTCCCACTACCAGTCGCTGATTGCCCCACAACACTTCGTCCCGCCATAATCACCGGTATTACCCGTTGTTGGACCGGTGTTGGTTGACGAAAATTAATTTTTTGAATTGCTGTTAACAGATAAGGTTGTAACTGAAAATCAGCAAATTTTTTATCACTCATAGCTATTTCCCTTTCATTTTTGGTTTGCATAACTTTGTGTTAATTGGTCCAATTCATCAATCACTTGTTTAATTTCTGCTTCATCATTAGCCTTAGCGCCACTAGCAAGGGGATGTCCACCACCATCGTGCTGCTTAGCTAATTCATTAATTGTTGGCCCCTTTGAACGGAGACGAATGCGATAATGGCCATCTTCTTGTTCTACAAAGATCGCCCAGGCAAGAACATCATGAATTCGACCTGGTAAAGAAACAATTGCGGATGTCCCGGCTTCAGTTAATCCGAATTGCTCTAAAATTTCATTGGTTAAGATAACATATGCGGCTCCATTATCTAATATCTGCAAATTCTCATAAACATATGCTGACAGACGGGCCACTGGTAAGGTGATTTCATTTTCGTGCTGACTAATTTCCGCTGCATTTGCGCCGGCCGCCATTAACGAACCTGCAACTAGCATCGTTCGAGGAGTTGTTGCTGGATAAAGGAAACGACCTGTATCGCCAATAATTCCTGCGTATAAGGCATGGGCAGCTTTCTGGGGAAGCGTTAATTCTTTTGCAAATCGTTGATAAAAACTATAAATCATTTCAGAACAGCTAGAAGCATCTGGTTCAACCCACATAATATCGCCAAAGGGTTCATCGTTAGGGTGGTGATCAATCTTAATAAGCTCGTCCCCATTATCAAAGCGCCGATCATCAATTCGTGGCGCATTTGCTGTATCCGTAACAATTACTAATGCATCATCAAATGTCTGATTGTCAATCGTATCCATCTCACCGATCCAATCAAACCCTGGAATATGCTTCCCTACAACATAAATTTGCTTGTATGGGAATGAAGCCCGTAAAATTTCTGCAAGGCCAACTTGTGAGCCAATTGCATCTGGATCAGGGCGTTGATGCCGATGAATAATTATTTTATTGTATTTTTTGATTTGTTCAAAAATTGCTGTTAATGGATCTGCCATTATGCTATTCTCCTTACCCGAATAAAATTTAACACTATCTTTTAGTATAGCAATAAACGCGATTAACAACCAAATAAAAAAGATGAAAATATTCGCCTATTTACGACTATTTTCATCTAAATTAAATTACTTTTCTTCGCTGTCTTTTTGTTCATCGCTAGCACTCGCTGCAGATGCAGGCTCACTAGCAGCGCTATCTGCTGAAGCATCTGCAGAACTGTCAGCTGCAGAACTAGCAACAGCTTTATTATCTTGGGGAGCTTCACTAGCTGGTGCATCTGCTCGTTTGATAACACGGGCAATTGCCACCATATCAAAAGTAAGGTAGATCCCTTCACAATCTAAAGTAACTGTCCGATCAGCCTTATTGATTGAATCAATCTTACCATGCATCCGACCAATCGTAACAACTTCATCACCTGGGTGTAATTCATTCATCATCTCTTGGTGTTCTTTACGTTGCTTTTGTTGTGGGCGAATCATAAAGAAGTACATCAATGCTACCATTAAGATGATTAAAATAATTCCTGAGTAACCACTTGCATTATTAGATGAAGCAGCACCAAGAACAAAACTACTCAAACTATTCACGGTTTATCCATCCCTTCAAAAAGTTAATTAATATTAACTTTAACAAACTTTACTGCAAAAAGCTATATGCTCTATTGATTCTGCAATAATTCTTGAACAAATTTTTTTGTTTGATGATTTTTAATTGCTTGTCGTAGACTATTCATTAATTTATTGAGGGTAAACAGATTATGCTGCAGCAAAAGTTGTTCACCGTAAAAACTTTGATTGGTAATTAAGCTATGGAGCAATGCCCTTGAATAGCCCGCGCGACAAGTTGCACACGCACATTGACGATCAAGTACTTGTGAATCGAAGCTAAAATGTTGACGATCAAGATGAAGAACTGTTGCTCCTTGATTAACTAGTGCAATCCCATTAGCCGCTTTTTTAGCTGCTAAATTGCTATCAATTAAATCTACTCCTGCTAAAATTGCCCCTATCATTTGGTCAAAAGAAAGTGCAACAGGGAGGTAGCGCAGTTTCTCCGCTTCTAGTTTAGGCGTAATTTCATTAATGATTCGGCTAAACTCTTGATCATCTAAGTTGTTAGGGATCCCACTCAAACAATAGCCGCTTAACCCAGCCTCACCGACCGCCTTAATACTGGCTGTCCGCAAATCTTTTAAGCCACCCCCACCAATCGAACCAAGGGATTGTCCTTTTTGAGGCTTAACAACAGATAACCAGTCACTAGTTTGTTTTACTCCTGCTTTCAGATCATCAACTGGCGCATAATAATCTGTTGCCTGGTCAAAACTTTGAAAAATATCAGCCCCGAGTGCTTCTTGAACTTGAAGAGCAGTTTCTGGTTGCCAGAATTTTAGTTGTCCCGTTACCGGATCATGAAAACGAACGCCATCATGTTTTTTTCCACGCGGTTTTGCTAAGTGATAGGCCTCCTCAGTTTCCAAGTCCACAAGTAAAAGACCATCCCACTGGAAAAAACGATGGAGGTCTCCTAATTTTTCAGTCATCGAATCATATTTTAGCCAACGCTTTAACCCACTTGTCTTAACTGCGCTTACACCAGCCTGATTAAGCTGGATAGGTGATAACTTTGCTAATTCATCTCCACTTGCAACCAAAGCCGGTGTTTCAATTTGTCGTCCATTAACCTGCAAAAGCCCAGTTCGTGCTTGATGATCACTTTGATTAATTGTAAATTCTAACTTACTCATAATTTTCCTCAATCAATTTTTATCAGTAGGATATTCAATCCCTAAATGTTCATATGCTGTCGGTGTCACTAACCGGCCGCGAGGGGTGCGGCTAATAAAGCCAATCTGTAATAGATATGGTTCATACATTTCTTCAATCGTATTAGTTTCTTCACCAATATTTGCCGCAATTGTTTTTAATCCCACTGGACCTCCATGGTAGAAATTGATCATCGTTAATAGCATTTTCCGATCAATCTCATCTAAGCCCCGATCATCAACTTGGAGAAGGGATAATGCTTGCTTAACAATTGCTGAATCAATGCTTTGTTTCCCCGCTACCTGAGCAAAATCACGTACCCGTTTTAAAAGGCGGTTTGCGATTCGCGGCGTACCACGTGAACGAAGAGATAGTTCATGGGCCCCTTCATTTTGAATACTAGTATGGAAAATCTTGGCAGAACGAAAAATAATTTTTGTCAGTTCATCTTGAGTATAGTAGTTCATGTGTTCAACGATCCCGAAACGATCACGTAATGGTGCCGATAACATTCCGGCCCGTGTCGTTGCCCCAATTAATGTAAATGGCGGAAGGGGAAAATGAACGGGGTGCGCAGTTGGTCCCTCACCAATAACAATATCAATATAGTAATCTTCCATCGCTGAATAAAGCATTTCTTCCACAACTTTGGGTAACCGGTGGATTTCATCAACAAAAAGGACATCCCCCGGTTTCAACTCATTCAATAAAGCAACCAAATCTCCTGGCTTTTCGATCGCCGGTCCACTAGTTGTTTTGATATTAACGCCCATCTCATTAGCTATTACCATCGCTAAAGTTGTCTTTCCTAATCCTGGAGGACCATATAACAATACATGGTCAAGGGCTTCTTCCCGGGATTGGGCCGCCTTAATATATACTTCTAGTTCGTGCTTGATTTTAGGTTGACCAATATATTCCCTTAGTTTTTGTGGTCGAAGAGTTATCTCCACTTGGCTTTCTTCTTCTCCTGATGGGTGATCTGATAAAATACCATGATCATTTTCCACAAGTCTTGCACCTCCTAGTTAAGCAACCTTAATGCTTGTCTTAAGTATTCATCGGTTGCCATTTGTTCTTCTTTCATTAATGTCTTTTGAACCTTTTTAATGTCCCGTTCCTTGTATCCTAATGCGGCCAATGCTTCCAAAGCATCTTTCAACTCACGATTTACTGTTGCATCAACGGTAAGCTGAGTTGTTGCAAATAATGAGCTGCTGCTTTCATTAGTGAGCTTATCACGTAAGTCTAACACAATTTGCGAAGCTGTCTTTTTCCCGATTCCTGGGAACTTAGTTAAATAGCTAACATTATTATTAGTAATTGCATCAACAAGTCCCTGATGATCAGGGTTCGCTAAAATTGCTAAAGCACTCTTTGGCCCAATTCCAGAAACATTGATTAATTGCATAAATAGTTTTTTTTCATTTTGATCTGTAAAGCCAAACAAGGAAATATTATCTTCACGAACTGCTTGATAAACATATACTTGGACCTTCTTAGTCCGATCCTCTTGATAACGATAGGGATTAGCAACTAATAATTTATAGCCAACCCCATTAACATCAACAACGATATATTGTGGTGCAACAACGGTTACAAGGCCTGTTAAGTATTCGTACAAGGTAATTCCTCCTTAAAATTCATGGTCATCAAAATCATCCGCATACGGGGTATGTGAATCCTGAATTCGTTTAAACATTTTTTCTAAATCCTGATCATTAAAATGAACAGTTACCGGACGCCCATGTGGACAATTAAAAGGATTCTCACATTGTGGCAACCGTTTCAGCAAGGCTTTAGCTTCCCGTTCATCAAGGTGGTGGTTAGCCTTGATGGCCCGCTTACAGCTCATCATAATCGCTGTCTTCATTCGAAATTCTTTGACGGTTAGCTTTCCATTCTTAATTAACCAATCAATCATTTCTTTGGCCGTGTCTTCTTCTTGCCCCTCTTTAAACCAGGTTGGATGGGAACGCAAAATAAAACTATTCTGACCAAATGACTCTAATTCTAATCCGACCGCTGCCAGAGTATCGAGATGCTGATTAATTGTCATTGCATCGACAGTTGAATAATTAAGAACAAGCGGAACCAAGAAATTTTGCTGATCGGCACTTACTTCCCCAATTTTTTGGCGGTAATACTCATAATTGATTCGCTCCTGGGCAGCATGTTGGTCAACAATGTAAAGACCATCTCCTGCTTGTGCTAATAAAAAGGTACCCTGAAGCTGACCAATATATTGAAGATCAGGAAACCGATTTTGCTGCTGATCTTGTTTATCATGAACATCTAATTCAATATTTGCAGGTTTTACTGACTTCTTAGTCATAGTGGGAACTGGAGCAGAAAATGGCGTAACTTCACCTTCATTTTGATAACGCTCATCAAATTTTTGCATTGCAGGCGTATTTAAATCTTCAAGATGGTGGATAACGATCGGTGCTGGAATCTCACTATCAAGCGCGTCAGCATGTGCTGGATTATCAGCTTCTGGAGTTGAAATCTCAGTTGCCGCCTTTTCTGTTGCCGGCACTGCCGAAATTGGGGCGGCGTGATAAACAGGTGATGCTTCCTTTAACCGGCGATCAAGGTCCGCTACCTCATCATCATTAGGAATAAATTGGTCAGCATCGACATCCGGAATCAGATTCTCAACTGCTATCCGCTGCCGAATCGTTTCAGCAATCAATTTTATTAATTGCTGTTCTTTGCTCAAACGAACCTCGCGTTTAGCTGGATGGACATTCACATCAACTAAAACAGGGTCCAGATCAATGTTAATTACCGCGATCGGATAACGACCAACCATTAGTTTTGATTCATATCCCTGAATAATTGCCTTTGTTAATTCAAAATTACGAATATACCGATGGTTGATTGTGATTGTTATATATTGACGTGATGCACGTGTTAATTCTGGTAAGGAAACAAAACCACTAACCTTAAAATCATCATCTGCACCATTTATCTCAAGCATCTTGCGTCCTGCTTGAACGCCATAAATTGCTGCAACTACCTGCTGTAAGTTATTATTACCTGCCGACCGAAATAATTCCCGCCCATTATGGGTAAAGCTAAAAGCAACCGCTGGATTTGCAAGGGCAAGTCGATTAATGATATCCGTAATTCTGGTTAGCTCCGTTTGTGGTGATTTTAAGTACTTTAATCGCGCAGGAGTGTTAAAGAATAAGTCGGTTACCTTAATATCGGTTCCTTGACGAGCACCAGCCGGCTTCACTACTAATTCTTTTCCTCCCCGCAAATGAATCATTGTTCCTTCTTCTTGACCAGCTTGCGCAGTCGTAAGCGTTACATCAGCGACTGAAGCAATACTAGGTAACGCTTCCCCACGAAAGCCCATCGTCTGCACCTTAAAGAGGTCATGGCGAGAATTAATCTTACTAGTTGCATGACGGTGAAATGCTAGACTAATATCTTCAGCAGCGATTCCGTCACCATCATCAATCACGCGCACGCTGTCTAAACCTGAATTTTCAACAATAATATCTACACGGTGACTATGGGCATCCAATGAATTTTCAACTAATTCTTTTACAATTGATGCTGGACGTTCAATTACTTCACCGGCAGCAATTTGATTGGCTAAAATATTATCTAATTCATGAATCTTTCCCATTAAATATCACCTTATTTCAATTTCTGCTGCCACTTATAAATTTGATTCATTACATCCATGGGTGTCATTCCCATTAAATTAAGTTCTTTTAATTGGTGTAAAATCCGCTGATCAACACTCGATTCTTTTTTCTCAGGTTGAGCAGCAAATAATTCAAGTTGACCATTATCTTCAACAACTGGTGCAGACTCTTTCTTTACCGGTGCCGCTTCATTTATCTTTGCTGATATTGGTTCTGTATGGTAATTATCTGTTGCCGGTTTAGGCGCATTCGGTAGTTTTACATCCTTTTGCTCTAATTTTTGCAAAATAGTATCTGCACGTTTTAACAATGAGGATGGCATTCCTGCTAGTTTAGCCACGTGGATTCCATACGACTTATCTGCAGGGCCTGCACTTACCTTATGCAAGAATACTAACTCCCCATCTTTTTCCGTTGCCCCTACATGAACATTTTCAAGCCGCGCCAAGCTATTCTCAAGAGCTGTCAGTTCATGATAGTGAGTTGAAAATAGCGTCTTAGCACGAACATGCTGATGAACGTACTCAATAATCGCTTGAGCTAATGCCATCCCATCATAAGTTGCGGTTCCCCGGCCAATTTCATCAAAGAGAATCAAACTACGATCTGTGGCATGGGTCAAAGCATTATTTGCTTCCATCATTTCAACCATGAAGGTACTTTCACCAGAGATTAAGTCATCAGCCGCCCCAATGCGGGTAAAGACTTGATCAAAAATTGGCAATTCAGCAGATTTTGCAGGAACAAAACAGCCAATTTGTGCCATTACCGCAATCAATGCTAGCTGACGCATATAGGTACTCTTCCCTGACATATTTGGCCCAGTAATCAGGAGAATATCAGTATCTTCTCCCATCAAAACATCATTAGGCACATATTCCTGGTGTCCCATAAACTTTTCCACAACTGGGTGACGACCATCTTTAATTTTTAATACGTGACCAGTATTCATTTCAGGACGGACAAAGTGGTAGTCTTCACTAACAACCGCAAAGCTTTGGAGTACATCTAATTCCGCAAGTTGTTGTGCTAATTTTTGCAGGCGTGTAATTTGTCCCTTGACTTGTTCACGGATTTTAACAAAAATATCATATTCCAAGGCTGTTGACTTTTCTTGCGCCCCCATTATCAATGCCTCTTTTTCTTTTAATTCTGGAGTAGAAAAACGTTCAGCATTAACTAATGTTTGTTTACGCTCATAGCGATCTTTAGGAAGCTTATCAAGATTAACTTTTGTAACCTCAATATAATAGCCAAATACATGATTATAACCAATTTTAAGGTTATTTATGCCCGTTAATTTCCGTTCATGTTCTTGCAGATCTGCAATCCACTGTTTTCCATTATTCATCGCATCACGGTATTGATCTAATTGGTCATTATAGCCATCCTTAATTACGCCACCTTCAGTAACAGCAATTGGCGGTTCTTCAACAATTGATTGATCAATTAAATCTGCCACATCGTTCAAGGGATCCAATTGTTTTTGCAATTCTTCAAAGACAGGTGAATCAAGGGTTTCTAAAACGTATTTTATTTTAGGAACTTGCTTTAAGGAAGTCTTAAGTTGAATAAGATCACGGCCATTAACACTTCCATAGGCAACCCGTCCTGCTAAGCGTTCAAGGTCATATACCTTAATTAACTCTTGTTGTAAATTACTTCTCTCAAAATAGTGGTCTAATAACTCTTGAACTTTATCTTGTCGTTCACTGATTGCATTTTGATTAATCAACGGCCGGTCAATCCACCGTTTAAGAAGACGACTGCCCATTGCTGTTTTCGTCTCATCCAAAAGCCATGCCAAGGTCCCCTGACGCTTCCCACTTCGCATATTGCGCATTAATTCAAGATTTGTTTTTGAATAGTGATCGATCTTCATAAAAGAACTTGGTTGATATGCAATTGCTTTCTGCAGGTGGGCCAAAGAGCGCTTTTGGGTCGTTAATAAGTATGACACAAGTAACGCAACAACGTGCTGTTGGGCTTGATCATCAAGGTCTTGAGTAAGATAGCTAATCTCAGCATTTTTAAGGACCGTTGGTTGATGTGATTGAAGGATATTTCGTTGCTTAAACTGAGTTGTTATTTCAACTGGCAACTCACCATCTACAATTACTTCTTTGCTTTGGAGATTAACCAATTCATTGACCGCATCATTTGCATTATTTAAGCTTGTCGTTTTAAGCTCCCCAGTCGATAAGTCGGTATAGGCAATACTAAATACCCCATTTTGTCCACTAATCGCTGCAAGATAATTGTTATCACGTGCTTGTTCACCATTTAAATCCATTTGCGTTCCAGGCGTAATTAAGCGGGTAACGGCTCGTTTAACCATTCCCTTCGCCTTTTTAGGGTCTTCCATCTGTTCACAAATTGCTACTTTATAACCGTTATCAATTAAAATATCAATATAGTTGTTAACTGCGCGATGGGGCACTCCACACATTGGAATTGGATTTTTCGCACTATGGTTTCTCGTTGTTAATGTTAGCTCAAGAAGTTGCGCTCCTTTAACCGCATCGTCATTAAATAGCTCATAAAAATCACCAAGTCGGTAAAATAAAAAGGCATCCGGATATTGATCTTTTACCTTTTGATATTGTTCCATCATTGGTGTTGTTTTTTTTGCCACTAAATTTCACCCCGTTAATATATTTTTTAATCTTAATAATAAACTAATTATATTTTTTGTCTAAATTTACTGCAAGATCTCTGTTAATGATGGATGTTATTTAAAATAATAAAGAGACTGAAGGTTATACCCAGCCTCTTTATAGGAACTGAAAAATCAGTTTATTTAGCATAATCAACTGCTCGAACTTCCCGAATAACGGTTACTTTAATATGTCCTGGATATTCTAATTGCTTTTCAATTTTGTTCTTAATATCATGTGACAAAGTTGTTGCCTGCAAATCAGAAATCTTCTTCGGTTTGACAATCACGCGAAGTTCTCGACCAGCTTGAATTGCATAACTATGGTCGACACCATCATAACTGTTTGCTATGCTTTCTAGTTTCTTTAAACGTTGAATGTATTGTTCTAATGACTCGCTTCGAGCACCAGGACGGGCCCCTGAAATTGCATCTGCTGCTTGTACAAGAACAGCAATTACAGAATTAGCAGGGACATCTCCATGGTGAGAAGCAATCGTATTGATAACCACTTTATTTTCTTTATACTTGCGGGTTAGTTCTACACCTAACTCAACATGTGAACCATCAACTTCATGATCAATTGCCTTCCCAATATCATGAAGGAGTCCAGCACGTTTTGCTAATGTAACATCTTCCCCAAGTTCAGCAGCCATAATTCCGGCTAACTTAGCAACTTCGATTGAGTGGTCTAAGACATTTTGACCGTAACTAGTCCGGTACTTCATTCTTCCAACCGTCTTAATTAGGTCTGGATGCATTGAATGAATTCCTAGATCAAACAATGCTTGCTCACCAGTCTCTCGTAGTTGAGTGTCCATCTGCTTACGAGCCTTATCAACAGCTTCTTCAATTCGTGCAGGATGAATACGACCATCTTGAATTAATTTTTCAAGCGCGATCTTAGCAATCTCACGTCGTACAGGATCAAAGCCGCTCAATACGACAGCTTCTGGCGTATCATCAATAATCAAATCAATACCTGTTAATGTCTCTAAAGTTCTAATATTTCGACCTTCACGACCAATTATTCTTCCCTTCATATCATCGTTAGGAAGATTAACAACCGAAACAGTCGTCTCTGAGACAACATCCGCAGCACTACGCTGAATTGCTTCAACAATTAATTTCTTTGCATTACGTTCTGCAGAAAGTTCCGCTTCTTGTTCACTGTCACGAATCATTACTGCTCGTTCAGTTTTTAACTGTTCTTTTACTTCAGATAATAATAACTGCTTAGCATCTTCTTGTGACATTTGAGCGACTTTTTCAACTTCTTGTTTGCGTTGTTCAATTAAGGCTTCTGCTTGTTCCTTTGATTGATGAAGCTGCTCTTTTTCTTGATCTAATTTACGTTCACGAACGCCAACTGCATTCTCTCTTTTTTCTAGAGCGCTATCCTTATGATCTAAAGAAGCCTCTCGTTGGAGTAATCGATCTTCCTGTCGTTGGACCTCACTCCGCCGCTGTTTTAACTCATCTTCCACTCTCTCGCGGTATTGATGACTCTCTTCTTTCGCTTCTAAAATAGCTTCTTTTTTCGCCGTTACTGCTTCTTGTTTTGCTTTAGAAATAATACCTTTAGCATCATTATGTGCTTCTGCAACTTGTTTTTCATATGAAACCTTGCGAATTACATAGCCGACAATAATTCCGACAACCATAGCAAGCGCGGCGAACATTAAAATTTTCACTATTTCACCTCCGCTTCAACTATTATGTTGTTGGTATGAATAAATTAATTTCACCGTGTAACGTCAAAAAAACATCACACAAGTTAAATTTTAATCTTGCCACACTAAGGTGTCAACTATTGAATTTATCAATTGCTTAAACAGCCATCATAAAAAGGGAAATCCCTAATATTCAGCTATTAATGCTAAAAAATTAGGGAATTTCGACTTCAAATATTATTATTTATTCTTTACTTGCTTCTTCGATTGTTTCTTGTTTATTTTCACCGGTCTTACCACTGGCTTTATCATCAGTAGTTTCTTTCGTTGACTTTTCATTTAACGGTTCCATCCCATTTGCAACACGAACTTTATCCATTAATTCATTCATGCTGTCTGGATGTTCTTTAAGCCACTTTTTAGCATTTTCACGACCTTGCCCAATACGTTCGCTACCATATGAGTACCAGGCACCGCTCTTATCAACAAGATCGTTTTCAACTGCCATATCTAGCAATTCACCAGTCTTAGAAATCCCCTCACCATACATAATGTCAACTTCACAACGTTTGAATGGCGGAGCAACCTTATTTTTAACAATCTTTACTTTAGCTTTATTTCCAATAACATCCGTACCATTCTTAATTTGTTCCGCACGACGAATTTCCATCCGAATAGTTGAGTAAAATTTAAGTGCCCGTCCACCAGTTGTTGTTTCAGGGTTACCAAACATCACTCCCACTTTTTCACGGATTTGGTTAATAAAGATAGCAATTGTCTTTGTCTTATTAATTTCACCGGAAAGCTTCCGAAGAGCCTGAGACATCAAACGAGCTTGTAATCCAACATGAGTATCACCCATATCACCATCAATTTCAGCACGAGGAACTAATGCTGCAACCGAATCAACAATTACTAAGTCAACGGCCCCACTTGAAATCAATGCATCTGCAATTTCTAATCCTTCTTCACCACTATCAGGCTGTGAAAGTAATAGGTCATCAATATTAACACCTAAGGCTTCTGCATATTGAGGATCAAGAGCATTTTCGGCATCAATATAGGCTGCTGTCCCGCCTTGACGTTGTACTTCCGCTACTGCATGCAACGCTACAGTAGTCTTACCAGAACTTTCAGGACCATAAATTTCAACTATCCGACCGCGAGGATATCCACCAATTCCAAGTGCCTTGTCAATAGCAAGGGAACCACTAGAAACTGAAGCAACCTTCATATCAGTGGCATCACCCATTCGCATAATAGAACCCTTACCGAAGTTCTTTTCGATCTTTCTGATAGCAACATCTAATGCTGCTTTTCGTTGGTCAGCCAAATCAAATTCCTCCTTTTTTACGGTTTATCCGATAACTAATAATAACAGTTTTAGCCAAAAAAACAAGAAAAAAGTGAACAAAAGTTCGTTTGTTTTTTTAGTTCACGGTAAATTAATTGAAGTCCATACTGAACACTTAATGTACGAATCGCCTGTCTTCCAACATAGGATGCAAGATGTAATTGAACGGTTTTAGTTGGGCGTCCCTTCATTGCTAGTCCAATCCAGACCGTCCCTGCTGGTTGTCCTTCTAACATATCTGGGCCGGCCACACCAGTAAAGCCAATTCCCACTTCAACATTTAATTTTCGTTGACACCCTTCAGCCATTGCCGCAGCAGTTTCAGAGCTTACTACCCCATACTGGTCAATCGTGTCGTGGGGAATTCCTAATAACTTTTCCTTTGCACTAGCAGCATAGGTAACAAAACCACCATTAAAAACAGTCGAGGCTCCTGGTACGGAACAAATAGTACTTTGGAACATCCCCCCTGTTAAGCTTTCTGCTGCTGTCAATTTCCACCCGCGATTTTTTAATTGTTCAACGACGACTTTAGCAAGTGTAAGGTCATCCCCTACTCCAAAGAAAAATGGTTCTTCAACTGCAAGAATTGCTTTTTGTGCCTGGTCAATTTTTTCTTCAGCTTCAATCACCGGTAAGTTACGCACGGTGAGCCGAACCTGGATTGCCGTTGGTTGAACATAAGAAGTAATGCTTATCCCTGGTATATCGTTAGTAGCATCTTCAATTTCATCCATTAATTGCGACTCCGGCCGCCCTAAAAAGTTTAATGCCCGACTAGTAATTTGTTTTCTTGTTTGAAAATATTGCTGGAGTTTAGGAACCAAGCTCTTTTCAACCATTGCCTTAAATTCGGCGGGTGGTCCTGGTAAGACAACCACAACTTTCCCCTTAGTTCCATACCAACATCCTAGAGCAAGCCCCACAGGATTAGCAAGCGGCTCTCCTCCCCGTGGATACTGGGCTTGACGAATATTTTCTGGCTCCATTTTTATTTGTCGTTGTTCAAATGTTTTTTGAATCCATTTCCAGTGTTCTTCGTCAGTCTGCAACTCTTTTCCTAGGGTTTTAGCAACTGTAGGCATCGTAATATCATCTGCAGTTGGTCCAAGTCCCCCGCAAACAAAAACTAATTGAGCACGAGTCAAAGCGTGATTAATAACACGCTCTAACCTTTGTGATTGATCGTCAACAGTTGTTTGATAGGTAGCCGGTAAGTCAAGTTGGGTTAGCCTGTTAGCTAAGTACGCGGCATTAGTATTAACTATTTGTCCGAGGACTATTTCAGTTCCTACTGAGATAATTTCTGCATCCATAAAACTCCATCCCCTATTAATATATATACGTAAAGTATAGTCATTTTCACTAAAATCTTAAAACTATGAATATAAAAAACATGAGGGTGAGAAAAAACTTTTGTTTTTTCTCACCCTCCATATCCTATTTAAATCCATCCGAAAAGACATCGCGTCCCTGAATGAAGTAATCTACTCCAGAATAAATAGTAAAGAACAAGCAAATATATAACATAATTTGACCAAATGGAATATTCCAAATAGCAAAAATAACATTATTTAAGAGTAAGAAGATAATCGCAATAAACTGAGTAGTTGTCTTAATCTTCCCCGGCATTTTAGCGGCCAATACTACCCCGTCTTGTTCCACTAACAATAAGCGTAAGCCCGTAACAGATAATTCTCGCCAAATAATGATTGAAGTTACCCACGATGGAACAACACCATTTCCAGTTAAAACGATAAATGCAGTCATGACAAGTAACTTATCAGCAAGCGGATCAGTAAACTTCCCAAAATTAGTTACAAGATGGTGTCGTCGTGCAATTTGTCCATCAAGATTATCAGTAATTGTTGCGGCAATAAATAAAATAGCAGCAATAAGCTGGGCCATTGGAATAGTTGCTCCCCAAAAGCTTACAGCTCCCCAACTTTGTAATGGCAGAACCATTAATAATAAGAAAAAGGGAATAATAATTAAACGTATAACAGTTAGTTTATTTGGTAAATTCAATGTTCTAACTCCTTTAGTCCTCTTATATTAACGAGTTGGTTGATTATTTTGCTGACTAGCACTTGTCTGAGGACGACTGTTATTATTAGCAGCAGATGGTTGCGTAGCATTATTAGGACGAGCCGAGGATGAAGAAGCTTGACTTGAACTACTTGCTGAACTGCTGCTTGTTTGGGCATTACCAAAGTTAATCGTTACATTCCGCGTGTTTTGGTAACGGCCATTATTAGTAAAGTCGATTTCTTGATTACCGAGCTTTAACTTTGTTGCTCGAGCATTGCCGACCGTAATTACTAATGAAGTTGTATCACGACTTATTTTTACACTAGTTTTTTCATTGTTATTCAAAGTTTTGTTTAATAAGTCATTATTATTTGCCCTTACCTGCATCCATGAACGATCACTTGGTTCAACTTGTAGCGTTGTATCTTTAGTAAGTTGACTTGCTGTATAAGTAACGCTTGTGTCATTCCGATTAGGTGCTTCTTGGAGCTTGATTGCTGTCGATTTGCTCTGCTTTGTACTTGCCTTTTTAGCAGAGGTAGCGGCCTTCTTACGACTCTCTCCAGAAACAGATACCGAACTATTATCAATCCGTGTAGAGGAATCGCGATGGTTGCGAGCAATGGCCGTAATCCAGATCGCTGCCAACACTAAAACAATCACACAAGCAATAATAATCGTTGGCATGTAGTTACGAACCTTGTCTACGCTCCCGCTAACCGTCTTCCGTTGGTTCGCACGAGTTTCAACCGCTTGAGCTAAATGATCGGAATACTCTTCCGTTTTAGTCTGTGGTAATTGATCATCATATTTTTGCAATAATTCATTACCATCTAAGCCTACCGTATTGGCATATTGCTTAATGAACGCACGAACATAAAAGTCACCAGGAAGTTCATCAAAATTTTCATCTTCAATCGCGATTAAATACCGCTTTTGAATCTTAGTCATTTGTTGAAGGTCATCAAGGGTATAGCCCTTTTCTTCCCGTGCTTTTCGTAAAATTTTACCGATTTCAAGTCGTTCTTGATTGTTCTCGTTCTCACTCATTATTCTATCTCCATTTTCATTTATCTTTACTCTTGGATATTATATCATGCTCAATTATATATTAGCTTATCGGAATAAATCTATAGGAAAAGTTTAGTTTATTGATGTTGCGGAACAACTTGGTATACCGAAATACCTTGCGGAGTAATAAACTCCTTTGCAACTTGATAAAGATCATCAATCGTAATAGTTTCCAAGGTCGCTATCTCATCCATCAAGCTAGCGCCAGCAAAGAGGTCTCCAGCATAACGATTAGCAATTGCTTCTGGCGAATCTAATAAGCCAATTAACCGTCCTAGTTCTGCCTTTTTAATTCCCTCAAACCTTGTCCGCGCCGCTTCAATTTGCTGATCAGCACTTTCAAGAATATCAATAACCTCATCTGCAAAGCGTTCCATCTGATCAGTATCAGAGCTAAAGTACGCAAAATGAAAGCCCCGTTGCATTTCAAAGTTGTAGCTAAACGTGTCATCCAATGTTTCATTGTTGTACAAACGCAAATAGTTATCTGAAGTATCGTCAAACAAAACATCTAACAAAAGATCAATTGCTAATTTGTAGTGGAGCCGTTCTTTACCATCATCAAATTGCTTGGTCCCTCGTAAGCCTACCATCACTTTAGGACGAACAATATCCATCGTTAATGAACGGAATGGAATTACATCATGAGCAGTTGGATCGTTCAGGCTAAATAACCGTTGGGGTGTCTCTGCGGGAGCGAAAATCTTTTGTTCTTGATTTTGCTTGATCCATGCCATTGTTTCTTCTGGATCTAAGCGTCCTACAAGGAAAAGGTTCATATTGGTTGGTTGATAGAAAGTCCGATAACTATCCATCAGAATTTCTGGTGTAATATGACTGATTGATTCAACCGTTCCCGCAATATCAATCCGCATTGGATCTTTGGGGTACAAATTACCTAAAATACCTAAGTAAAGCCGCCAACTCGGGTCATCCTCATACATTTGAATTTCTTGGCCAATAATTCCCTGCTCTTTCTTCACTGTTTCTGCAGTAAAGTATGGATCTTGAACAAAATCCAATAGAACATCTAAATTCTCATGGAGATTACTGGTCGTCGAAAAAAGATAACTTGTTTGGGTAAAACTAGTAAAGGCATTTGAATCAGCTCCTAGTTTACCAAACAAATCAAAGGCATCATGATCTTTTTTCTCAAACATTTTGTGTTCAAGGAAGTGGGCAACCCCGTCTGGAACAGTAATAGCCTCCTTTTGATGGTACGGTATAAAATGATCATCAATGGAACCAAAATCTGCTGTTAAAATAGCATATGTCTTATGGTAGCCTTCCATTGGTAAGAGCTGGACTTTCAAACCATTTGATAATTGTTCACGGTAAATGGACTGGTTAAATTTTTGATAAACTTCTCTATCCATATAATTATTTCTCACCACTTAATAAATAAACTGCCTGAAGCTTCATCTGTTTAGCAACACGCATAACGTCAGCTACGGTTACTTTTTTTATTTCGGTAACAAAGTTCTTATCCGATTCATTAACTAATTTGGTAACTAATTGTTGTTCCAAAACATTACTTGCCAAATCGTGCCCTGCCCGGTATTGGTTAATCAAACTATCTTGAACTTCACTTAGCGTCTCAGTAGTAAAATCACCATTTTGTAAAGCGGTTAATTGTTCCTGAATCATATTTTGAACTTTTTCTTGATCACTCGCTTGAATTCCCGTTTGAACACTTACAATCCCATTGAATGGAAGAAGCCGGCTAGAAGCATAATAAGCTAAACTAGCTTTTTCACGGACATTCGTAAAAAGCTTTGAATATGGCGTGCCACCAAAAAGTCCATTAAAAACCAAGCCAGCATAGTAATCGGCATCATGATAATAGACAGGTAAAGAATATGCCAAATTTAACTTTGCCTGATTTACTTGTTGATATTCTGTTTTTCTCTGAACTTGATCATACAATGCTTGATGATATAAAGGTGAATTATTAACAATATCGCGATCTTTAAAAGGCAACTTAGCAATAACTTGCTGAGCACGCATCGGATCAATATCACCTAACACGAAAATATCAATTTTATCTTCATTAATCATTGAATGATACGTTGAAACTAAACTTTTAGCATTTAAGTTCTCAAGATCAACAATTTGACCGAAACTAGGAACCTTCATTACAGAATCATTTTGGTAGTACAAGTCCATAAGACGTTGATTAGCCAAAAATTGTTTATCGTCATAAAGCGACTTTATCGCACTTTTTAAATTATTAGATTGAATTCTAAAAGTAGGACCATCAAATTCCCCGTCATCGATTAGGGGATGGAAAATGATCTCATTTATTAAGCTACTAATCTTTTCAAATAAATCTTCATCAACAAAGCGATTATTGACAAAACTCGCTCGTAATCGGACAGTATGCAATGTTCCCAGCCGGTTAACATATAAATTAACATAGGCACCATATAAAGATGCCAATTGACGAGCCAAAGCCGTCTGTGTTGGATAGCGATGCGTGCTGGTCTCTAATAGGTTTGCCAATAAATTTCGTGCAGTAGCATTCGTTGGTGTTTTCGGAGTCGCAAAATCTATTAAGACGTGATTCATCTTAAATTGTTTTGTGGGTATAATGTGCAAGTCCACGCCACGAGCAAGATTAAAATCCACGTTCTCTTTCTCCCTTCAATATAAAATGCAGCAAGAGGGGTTCCACTAGCTGCAACCTAGTTACATTCGAATTATCATACTGAATAATGATACGTTAAATATGACTAAATTACAAACCGATTACGTAAATTCATCATATTTTTATTAATTTGTTTGTAGGAAACAATAAAAGGCAGAGACTATTTCCCAAGTCCCTGCTCTTTTTATTTAGTGTTATCTGATCCCAAGTAGTTACTATCTTGACCGAACCATTTTTCATTAAGCTTCCGTAATTCACCATTTTTCTGCAAATTACCTAAGCCTTGATTAATTTTCTTCTTCAAGGTCTTGTCACCTTTCCGCATTCCCACTGCAAAATGTTCCATTGGCAACTCTTTGCTGATGTAAGTGCGGTATGAATTACTATTTGGTTGGTGCTTAATATAGTAATTAGCATAAACCTCATCCATTAAAATTCCTTGAATTCGATTTGCATTTAAGTCAATGAATGCATTAGGAAATGTATCATAAAGTACTGGTGTATGGTTCTTTATTTTATCTTTTAATAACTTTGGCTTCTCATCCAAAACAGTTACTCCCGTTGAACCATTCTGCACCCCGAGTGTTTTGCCCGTCATTCCGTTCAAATTTTTAATGTTACTCTTCTTTTTAGTTACTAATATCTGCCGGTTTTCTAGATAGTAACGACTAAAGGCAACTTTTTTGGCACGGCTAGGATTAACAGAATACCCATTCCATAACAAGTCAATCGTACCGTTTTTTAGCTCAGTCTCTTTCATTGACCAATCAATTGGCTGAAAATCAACTTTTATTCCATACTGCTTAAAAACAGCCCGGGCAAGATCAACGTCATAACCAACTAGTTTTCCATTCTTTTGGCGAAAACCCATTGGAACAAAACTGTCATCAAGGCCGACAATCACTCTTTTTCGGCGCTCAATCCGGTTCCATGTATCTTGCGTATCAGCACGCTTTGTTACACTTTCACAGCCACTAAGAAGGAGAACAGGTACTACTAACAAAATAAGTAACCAAATTGCTTTCGCTTTTTTCATCAGTATTTCTCCTCCCCTTATTTATTCTGACGTTGATCCAGTGGTTGTACTCGTAAAATATCATCAGCAATATCTTCCGCAAATTCTAAATCGTGAGTAACAATTAATTGAGTCATTCCGTCCTTCTTTAATCCCAAAATAATATTAGCCACATCTTTTCGGAGGTTTGGATCAAGCGCTGATGTTGGCTCATCATAGCACAAAATTTTAGGCTTCATTGCTAATGCACGAGCAATAGCAACCCGTTGCTTTTGTCCACCCGAAAGTTGGTAGGGGTATAATTTTCCTTTTGTATTAAGGCCTAATTCTTCAAGCAGTTTTTGTGCTTCAGCAATTGCTTCTTGTTTATCCTTTTTCAATACCATCATCGGCGCTAACGTAATATTTTCCATTACCGAAAGATTTGGGAAAAGTTTAAAGTCTTGAAAAACCACACCGATTACCCGGTCAGCTGCATCTGTTCCCTGAGGGTCAAAGCGACGACCATTAATGAAAAACTCACCACTATCGGGAGTTTCCAGTCCAGTAATACAACGAAGTAAGGTCGTTTTCCCAGCACCTGATGGACCAACAATACAAAGAATCTCACCATCTTTAACTGTTAAATTAACCCCATCTAAAATTTGCCGATCGCCAAAACTCTTTTTTAAATCTCGAACTTCTAACATTTAGATCCCCTCCTTTACTTGAAGTATGCATAACATTTTTCAACTTGCCGTAGAATTAATGTACAAATTCCTACAAGGATCAAGTAGATTAACCCGACTAACATCAATGGGACAAGCGTGACATCCCGCGAAGTTGCAACGTTTCCTGCTCGAAGTAAATCACCAAGACCAATTACGTAAACTAACGATGAATCTTTTACTAAGTTAATAACTTCATTCCCAATTGATGGAATAACGATTTTTATTACCTGGGGAATGATGATCTTACGAAGAGTTTGCCAGTAGCTTAGTCGTAAAACACGAGCCGCTTCAAACTGACCTTGATCAACAGATTGGAAACCACCACGGAAAATTTCAGCAAAATAAGCTGCATAATTCAAAATAAAAGCAACTAGGGCGGCATCGTAACGTTCAAAAACAATGCCAATAATTGGTAACCCATAGAATACAAAGATCAGTTGAAGCAGCAAAGGCGTTCCTCGCATTAACCAAACATAAATTTCTAATATCCACTTCAAGGGTTTGATTTTAGAAGTAAGTCCTAAGCTAACCAAAATCCCTAATGGCAGAGATCCAACTAATGTCCAGAAGAAAATTTGTAATGTAAGAGCAGCCCCCTGGAATAATGAAGGTAGAATTTCACTTATATATTGCATTGACATTTACTATTGCCTCCTTAAATTATTGACTAATAGAAATAACAGGAAAAGAAAAAATCCTCTAGGAGATACCTCCTAGAGGACGAGTACATCGTGGTTCCACCTCATGTTTACAAACATTTCGCAATATTTGCCTTAATAAGTCTATTTTAATAAAACAAAAAACACCCTCGAGCCTAAACTGGCTACGAGGGCGTTTCCGCGGTTCCACCTCATCTTGCTATTTTCTCACGAATAATAGCCTTAGTGAGTTCATTAAAATAAACTCCGCGCTGTAACGGGCTTCCCCGGGTCTTCCTACTATGGCTTTCAGAAGGCCAACTCACAGATGTGATTCAAGCCGAAACATTGATCCCTTCCCATCATTAAGGACTCTCTTTGCAATGCTTAAAGCTCTACTAGTCTGTTCACTGTCATTTATGATGTTGTAAATATCCTATACTGGAATATCTATTGTGTCAAGCACTAATTTTAAATTTGATCATCGTCTAATGCCCAGCGATATATTGCGCGAATTGGCCAGAAGAGGACAACAAAATAAATTAAGTTCAATGCTAACGTTGGAGCAAGCGTATAAATAAGATAGTCGCCAAAACCAACATTAGTAATATTTACTAAATAATATGCCCAATAATTAAAGGTCTCAAAAATGACAATATCAACAAAGAAAATCATAATCATCGAAAGAAATGATGAACTAAAATAACGAGATAAAATTTTAGTTATTTCTACCACTAATGGATACAAGAAAATATACAATCCTAAAATTCCTGAAAAGTATAAATCATAAACTGCACCGGCAGCAATTGCAAATGGAATTAATGGAATCTCAATATCATCTTGAAAGAAATACGATAAGACTAACCATAGTAAGACAAGTTCACTCACCATTGAATAGGGATAACTGAAAAATAATGGTGCCCACACATGGCTTAAGGCGCCGTCCAAAAACAGGCATACAAATAAACCAATTGGGAATATATATTTTAAGCGTGATAAACGATACATAATTTATCACTCCTGTGAGGCCGCTTCAGCAACTGTAACAATATTAATATCATTAAAGTCCGTTGCTGGAGTAATATAGATTTTCTGGGCGAGACCATAATCATCTTTACCGACACGTGACACGCGGCCAACATAAAGTCCCTTAGGTGTCACACCACCCATTCCACTGGTTACTACTCGGGTACCCTTTTTTATTTTAGCTTTAGAAGTTACTTGTCCCATTTCAAGCTCGTTATTTCCTACATTATATCCGGTGATAATCCCATTAATCACCTTCCCATTTTGACCATTAAGAGTAATTGCAAAACGGTTTGATGATTCACTAGTATCACTCAATAATTCAACTTTACTATTAGTTTTATTTACTTCTGTAATCCGACCAATTAACCCACTACCACTCATAACGGGCATATTCTTCTTAATACCACTAGATTGACCTTTATTAATTACGAGTTGTCGTTGCCATGAAGAAGGTGTGCGCATTAACACAGCCGCTGTAACTGTATTATAGTCGGTCATTGAATTATTAAGCTTTAACTGTTGTTTTAATTGTTTATTTTCATGAGCTAAGGTCTGATCACGGACTTTAGTTTGTGCTAATTCAGTTACTTGCTGTTTAAGTTCACGGTTTTCAGAATAAGTATTCATCAACCCATTTATTGAACTCACACTTGTCTGTGCCCAATTTACAGGGAGAGCAACTGCACTATCAACAAAACCAACAATATCATTTCCAAATTGTTGGATGATCGGTGGTGTATTTCGCCTATTCCGTAAAGAAACAGAACCCGCCATTAGTCCAAAACAGACAACTAGAATTATCACAGCAATAACTAATCGGCGATTGGAAAAAAATTTCTGCATTATGACCCTCCAATGCATACACAAGGTAATTAAGACGGGGCCTGCCAAACAATCCTGCTTGGCAATCAGCCCCGTCAATCATTAGTTAGTACTAATGATGATTCATCGCTGACGTCACTGTCAGAGAATCATTTTACTTTTTCTTCATTACATCAATACTCTTTAATGACTCGCCGGTACCAATAGCAACACAGTCAAGGGGATCATTAGCAATGAATACTGGTACTTTAGTTGCATCTGCAATAACATCTGGCAAATGCTTTAATAATGCGCCTCCACCAGTTAATACAATCCCGTGATCAATAACATCAGCAGCAATTTCTGGGGAAGTTTCTTCAAGTGTTCCTTTAATTGCCGTAATAATGCTATCAACAACATCTTGGAGGGCCGTTGAAACATCTTTTGCAGATACTTGCATTGTCTTTGGTAATCCAGTTACAAGATCACGACCGCGAACTTGTGTTGTTCCCATTTCTTCAGCAGCTTCAACAGATGCAGATCCAATATCCCACTTAAGCTTTTCAGCTGTTCGTTCACCAATTAATAAATTCATATGTTGGCGAACATATTGAACAATCGCATCATTCATCTTATCACCAGCCATTCGAATGGAACGACTTGAGACGATACCACCTAATGAAATGGTAGCAACATCAGTAGTACCGCCCCCAATATCAACAACCATACTACCAGTTGGATCCATAACTGGTAAACCTGCTCCAATGGCTGCTGCAAATGGTTCTTCAATAACATAAGCATCACGAGCACCTGCAACTCGAGTAGCATCAATCACTGCCCGCTTTTCAACTTCCGTGATCCCACTAGGAACACATACCATAACATATGGCTTACCATTATTTCCTAACGCTTTATCAATGTAATACTTCATCATTGCAACTGTTGTGTCGTAATCAGCAATAACACCGTCTTTCATTGGTCGGATAGCCACAATGCTTTCTGGCGTCCGTCCAATCATATCACGGGCATCACTGCCAACAGCGATTACTTCGTTAGTCTTAGAATTACGAGCAACAACTGATGGTTCTCTTAATACAATACCCTTACCTTCAAGGTAGACAATTGTATTAGCAGTTCCAAGGTCAATGCCAAGATTTTTTGTTCCAATTCCTAGCAATCTGCTTCTTCCCTTCGTCTTAAAATCAAATTAATATCGTGCATATTATACCATAGCCACTCGGTACATACGAACATTAATATACATTAATAAGAACAAAGAAAGCGTAATTATTGCAATAAATTAAAAGTTTCTTTACTTTTTAAGCTCATTAACGAGACTAGCTTCACGCCAACTATGGTATGTATCAAGACCAACAATCATAAAGTCAACCAAATGAAGCCCAATAATCTCACATCCTCGTTCTAAGCGGCGAGTGAAAGATTCGTCCTGCTTGGAGGGATGAATGTCTCCTGTCGGATGATTGTGGATCATAATAATTCCTTGGGCTGAACACCGGAGCGCATATTGAAAAATCTTATCAGGATAAAGAATACATTCGCATCCGCCGCCTACAAACAAAATCTTCCAATCAATTATCTCGTTATGGATATCTGTACAAGCAATACAAACACTTTCTTGCTCCTCACTTTGAAAATGGTCAACCATCTTGCGGCCTAATTCGATGCTCGAATAAGCATGGCCAATAATTTCTTCGTGACTTTTGGTTACTATTTTTCCTAATTCAATTGCAGCAAAAAAATTGAACATTTCCGGCGCCCATTCATTTATTTCATTTTTTTCAACACGCGAAAGCCGTTTAATTGCTAGGGGAGTAGGACACTTACGTAAGAAACGTTGACATAATTCCTGCTTCTTTGTTCCCAGTTTATCAGGAATAGCCGTCCAGACTAATTTTGTATATTCGTTAATCACTTCATTTTCCATAAATAAATAATTCTCCTTTTTACACTCTATATATTTAAATACGGAAAATTTGTGCTTTTACACTTTTTAATTTAAAAAGAATTTACGAACATCTGAAACAAAATAAAGAGAACCAGTAATAATCATTACATCATCCGCACTCATTTGACTTGCCACCTGCCCGATCCCTAATTGCCAGTCGTTAATAGTCTGGATGGGGTATTTAGTTGGAATATCAGCAATAGCCTTTGCTAAGTCTGCACTTGGCCTTTTAGGACCGGGGCCAGCAAAGTGAGTGACGGTTAAGTGAACATTCCCCAAACTTGCTAATTCACCAAGCATTAATTCATATTGCTTATCAGCCAGAATCGCCACCAAAAGGTAAACTTCCCGATCGGCAAAATCATTCTTAATAGTATGAACCAGGGCTTGAACACCAGGGAGATTATGAGCGCCATCTAGTAAGACGAGAGGAGTAGTATTTATTTCTTCTAATCGACCCGGCCAAGCAGCATTTTCTAATCCCGCAATCAAAGCACGGCGATCAATTGCCAGTCCATGCTTCTCCATAAAAAGCTCAACAGCCATCAAAGCAACTGCTGCGTTTTCTATCTGATAGTCGCCCGGCAAGCCAAGAATTGTTTCTATTTTTTTCAGCTTTTTTCCTTGATACCGAATTTTCGCGTGGAACTGATGACCATTAAGTTTATGAACAGTAAAGTCTTTTCCTAATTCAAAAACCGGGGATTTTTTCTCCTTTGCATCTGCGAGAATAGTTTTGCGCGCTTCAGTTGGAAGGTCACCTAAAACAGCCGGGACGCCTTTTTTGATTATTCCCGCTTTTTGAGCCGCAATCTTAGCTAAAGTATCACCTAAATACTTCATATGATCCCAGCCAACTGTCGTGATCACGCTAACAACTGGCGTAATTACATTGGTAGAATCGTATAGCCCCCCAATCCCCACTTCAAGTAATACAACATTGGGCTTCTTTTCAGCCATATAGCAAAACATTAATGCTGTATCAATTTCAAATTCAGTTGGGCCGCCTGTTTCTAATGTATCATCAAGTTTTTTGACAACTGGGGCGATTTTTTGAACTAATCTTAAAAGGTCATCATCGCTAATTGGGATTCCATTGTACTCAATCCGTTCATTAAACCGCGTAATAAAAGGCGATGTAAAACTTCCAACGGTGAGGCCACTTTCTAATAAAGCAGACCGCATCATTGCAACAGTTGATCCTTTGCCATTAGTTCCTGTAACGTGAATGTATTTAAGTCCTTCTTGCGGGTTTCCTAATTCTGCCAAAAATTGTTTCATCCGTGTGAGTGTTGGAATTTTCTTGAATTGTGTTCGTCCATGAATAAAAGATAATGCTTCATCATAAGTTTTAATCATTTATTTCACCCTTTATTTATTATAGCCATGTCTTTTAGCCTATAAGTATAAAAACGAGGCTGTTGAAAAAACAAAAGTTTTTTCTCAGCCTCATTCATTTTCTAGTGATATAAGTCAAAGCGGCCTTTAGCAAATAGCTCTTTCAAACCACCTGTTTCTAACAAGGAACGGTCAGCAATAATTTTCTTCATTGCTGAAGCAGGATATCCACGTAATTCATGACCCATTGCTTCACCAAATGCCCGTGTATTACCAACGGAAGCAACTGTTCCTAATGACTTGTAAGTAAATGGCTTAGCTTCATGCTTGCCAGTCTTAATACGGCTAACAATGTCTTCAGCCGTGTAATCAGCCATTGCTAGGGCAATTTGTGCAGTGGTTGGGTATGGGCGTTTACCATCCGGTGGCATTACAGCAGCAACATCCCCAATGATGTAAATATCATCGTGCTTAGGATCTGTTAAGTGGTCAGTAACGATTACCCGGCCACGCTTAGCATCAAAGCCACATTCTTCCATCAATGGATTACCACTTACTCCAGTTGTCCAGATGATTGTACCAGCATTAAGGGACTCTTCATCATCATCTCCATGCTTGTAGATAACCTTGCCAGGTTCAATCTTGCTAATCCGTGAACCATCAAGTAGTTGTACGTTAAGGCTCTTAACAAGGTTCACCCCATATTCAGCAAGTTTTTCACTAAACATTGGAAGTAATCTTGTTGAAGCTTCAATCAGCGTAATTTTAATTTCATCTGGTGAAACTCCAGCGATTTTGGCATAACTTGCTCGAGCGTCAACAAGCGCCCCTGCCAATTCAATTCCAGTAAATCCACCACCACAAATAACAATTTGAAGATCATCAGGATTGTGAGTGGTACGATAATCTTTCATTTTGGCAATGATATGGTCATAAATTGCTAAAGCTTCTTTAACATTAGTCATCGGTAATGCATTTTCTTCAGCACCAGGGATTCCAAAGGTTTCTGAAACAAAACCGAGTCCTAATACACAATAATCATAGTGCAGTAGCTCTTCATGACCAGCAAGTTTAACTGTCTTTTTATCAGGATCGATCTTTACAACTTCATCTTGAATAAAGGTAGTAATTTGTGGATTAATAACATCACTAATTGGATAAGTGATCCTTGAAGCACTTTGCGTTCCCGCAGCAGCTTCGTGTAAATCAGTAGCTTCATAATGATAATTATTACGATCAACTAGTGTAATATGAACATTATTTTTTAGCTTTTTTTGTAATAATACGACCGTCTTTAAGCCAGCGTAACCAGCTCCAAGTACAACAACTTCTTTCATTACTATTCATCCCTTCATCAATAGTCCTACTTTATTATAACATTTCTAAATTAGCTAGATACCCTCATCTGCTATTTTTAACGTCCGGTAATGTTCATTTGTTTTTTGTAATTCTGCCGGGCTGCCTTGCATTGAAATTTTACCATCCTCGATAAAAACAACTTGATCCATCATTTCTATGCCTTGTAAATGGTGAGTAATCCAAATCAAAGTTTTTCCTTGTAGCTGCTCCATAAAAGTCTCAATTACCTTTTCTTCTGTTACCGGGTCTAAACCTACAGTTGGTTCATCTAAAAGGATAATGGGCGCATCTTTGAGCAAAATCCGGGCAAGAGACAACCGGTGACGCTCTCCGCCAGAAAACCGTAACCCTGCCTCATCAACCATCGTATGAAGTCCTTTTGGCAGTCGTCTAATCATAGCGGCCAACCCAACACGTTCAAGAACATCCCATACTTGATCCTCTGTCGCATCTTCATTTCCCAAACGAATATTATTTAAGATTGTGGTATGAAACAAATATGGTGATTGGTGAACGATCCCAATATAATTCGAAATCTCATCACCAAATTCATCCGTTGGCACATTATTAAGAGTAACAGTGCCCGAAGCAGGCTTCCGGTCTCCACGAATTAAACTAGCTAATGTACTCTTTCCAGCCCCACTGCGACCAAGAATGGCAAGTTTTTCGCCTGGATTAACATCAAGATTAATCCCCCGCAAGATCATCTTCTCTGTTTTAGGATAGCGATAATAAACATCTGTAATTTTAAGATGATAAGGAGCGGCAATCTCAATATTAGTCTTAGAAGGAGCAGGCGGTTGTGGTAATTCATTCAATCGCTTTAATGAATCCGTATATACATTAGTTTCTTGAGCAGCTGCTGGCAAGCTAGACAACACTTCATCAAGGGGAAAGACACAAAGAACAAAGGCCGCAATCCAATTTGCACTACCTCCCCAATGACCGCCAAAACGCGCTGCTCCCCAGATAATAAGGCTAACAACCACCAATAAAATCATTACCTGAAGAATAAAATCACGCCAATGTTCAAAACGTTTCATCGCTTTTTGAGATGCTAATACATTTTTCTCGCTTTGATCATAGTGCTGCAGGTAATCCGCACTTCGCCCCGCAAATACCCAGTCTGTAATCCCCATGATATTATCAGTGAGATCAGCATACAAGGTATTGGTATATTGCTTTTCCAGTTGCTGGCGCGCACCATTAACAAGCACTGACCACACGGGAACAGCAATGATGATTAAACCAAATAGAACTAACATTAAAAGCCCCATTAGTGGAGAAATTATCCCCATTCCAATAACGATAATGGCATAAAGTCCAAATGCAACTAGCATCGGAAAAATCGTTCGTAAATACAAATTTTGAATGTGGGCAACGTCTTCTGAAAGTAACCCAAGAATGTCTCCAATTCGATACTTACTATTAAAGAAAACGGCATCCTGCTCTAACGAATCATAAAGCTTTTTCCGAAATGCAGAAGTCATTTTAAGAACCCAATTATGACTAACTAATCGTTCAAAATAATTGGTCACTGGCCTAAAAATCCCAAAGGCACGAGTAAGAACGATGGGAACATATACTAACAAGATATTAAAAGGCATCGTCGCGGACTTACTGATTAAATAGCCCGCGGTGAACATCAATCCACTAGCACAAATAAAGGTAACAATCCCCAGGGTAATTGCTAATACCAAGGTCCACTTATAACGTTTCAGGAAGGGTTTTACCCACCGATCATGTTTCATTGCTTTAAGTAAAGGAATCTTATTCATGGGTTATCTCCTTTCCGCGTGTTTGGTCCATCAGTTCTGTAAAGTAACCATGTTCATCAAGCAACTGCTGATACGTTCCTTGTTCAATTAGCTTGCCATTCTTCAATACTAAAATGTAGTCCATCTGCTTCATCCAATGCAAACGGTGGGTAGCAAAAAAGACTAACCTATTTTCCATTAACGGAAGCATTCTTTTTTTCAACTCTAGTTCGGTCTCAATATCAAGGTGGGCGGTCGGCTCATCGAAAATCATTACCCGACGTTCTGGATCAAGAAATGCTCGTGCTAAGGCAATTCGCTGTGCCTGCCCACCACTTAATGCTCGGTGGCCGCTGCCAATCATCGTCTCTAGTCCTTGAGGCAATTCAGCAACGAGATTATCTAAGCCGACAACATGAATTGCTTCTTTTATTTTATCTTCACTGACATTTGGAGTATAAAAGGCAATATTATTTTTTAACGTATCTGCAAAAATATAGGGAGTCTGTGGAATGTAGAGAATCTGTTTTTGCCAGTCATGAATATCCAAAGTCGTTACTTTTTTTCCTTGAATGGTAATTTGGCCACTTGTCGGCGCTAAAAAGCCACTTAAAAGATTAATTAAAGTTGTCTTTCCGGCCCCACTCATCCCAATAATGCCAATTTTTTGATTCCCCTTAACAGTTAAATCAAGGTTTGTTAATTCACTGCCATTTTGAGGATACATAAACTCAACATTCTCAAAACTTAACTCATCGACTCCTGTCCACTGGTGCAATTCAACAGTCGGCTTCTTTGGTAATGGCATCTCAAGAATTCGCCGAACCGCATGAAATGAATTTTTACCATTCAACGTCGCATGGTAATCACTTGCAAAGTTCCTAATCGGCAAAAAATATTCAGGTGCCAAGATCAAAATTGCCAGTGCCGGGAATAACAACAAGTGACCGTTAATTAACCGTAAACCAAGAAAGACTGCTAAGATTGCAATAGCTAATGTAGTGAAGAAATCAAGAGCAAACGTTGATAACATTGCTACTTTAATCACACTCATTGTTGACTTGCGAAAACGCTCACTTGACCGATAAATACTTTGCGAATACTTCTTACTAAGGCCAAAGTACTTCAATGTGTCAATCCCCCGCAAAGAATCAATAAAGTGATTAGACAATATTTGAAAAGCTGCAAACTGTCGATCTGCCTTAGCCTTCGCTGCATAGCCTAAAATAATCATGAATAAAACAATCAAAGGATAAACTAACAACATAACAATGCCAGAAATCCAATCAAGCCAAAAACAGACAACCAAAATGATGACTGGAATAATCATCATGCTGATCACCTTGCTATAGATGAGTCGAATATAATTTTCAACTTCTTTAATGCCATCAAGAGCAAGAGTAACCATATTACCGGTTCCCTCCCGCTGAACAATTACCGGTCCAAGCGCAAAGACTTTTTTTAATAATTGCTGACGAAAGTTTTGGGCAGCATTAGCCGAATACTTATCAAGCCAATCATTCCCAATTTCGGTTAGCCCATGACGCAAAAGGTAACAAGCAATAAATCCACCTAAGCCATATATTTGACTTAAAAGAGAATGTCCCTGCCATAAGCCTGTTAGTAAAGCAGCCAAACTTAATCCCTGACCAAGGATAAGAAAAGCTTGCAGGACATAAAGCCCCACAAGCTTAATCATGATATGTCTGCTCCCCTCGATTTTGAAGAGTAGTCGATCAATCATAAATTTTTATTTAACCTCCGGAATAGCTGGCATTGCAATCCGTTTACGGAAAATCCAGTAAGCCCAGATTGTATATGCCAAAACAAATGGTAAAAGACAGCAAGTAGCAATTGTCATCACTGTCAACGTATATTCTGTTGAGGAAGCATTTTGAATAAGAATGCTGTATTTCGGACTAATGCTACTAATTAGTACTCGTGGGAAGAGACCAATAAAGATCAATACAACCAATGATACTAAGGTTAACCCACTTGAAATAAATGCAACCAATTCATGACCAGCAAAGGTTTCTGCTTGAGCCAAGACTGAAAAACCAACAATCAATACAAGCATGATGATTGTACCAACTGGGTGAACAGCCATAAAGTCAGTCATAAAGATTAATAATAATGCAAAGACAACTTCGCCAGCATAAAGAATCCAGTACAAAAATTCAGCATAGTTCCGGGCTCGTTCCTGAACCGGACCAGTCGTCTTTAAGGCAATATAATTAATTCCATGTAAGTAGGTTAAAAGCAATAAGGCAATCCCACCAACAACTGAAAGCCAGTTGAAATAGTCAAAGAATCCTGCGTGAAAATTGCCGTTAGCATCAATTGGCATTCCATGAATCATGCTAACAAACATAATACCAAGGAAAAATGGAACGATTGCACTACCAATTGCTAATGCCCAATCCCAGATCCGCTTTTGTGGCATTGGACTATTTTTACGGAATTCAAAGGAAACACCACGAATAATTAAACCAGCTAGGATAATCATTAAGATTAAGTAATATCCACTGAAAAGACTAGCATACCAATATGGAAAAGATGCAAACATTGCACCACCAGCCGTGATTAACCATACTTCATTTGCATCCCAAACCGGTCCAATTGTCCGCACAAGTTGATCACGCTCTGATTCGTTATGAGCAAGTGTTTCGACCGCCATTCCTACCCCATAATCAAATCCATCTAGGAAGAAGAAGCCGGCAAAAAGCACTCCAATCAATACAAACCATAATAATTGAAGAAAACTCATCTAGAACGCCTCCTTGTCAAATGGGTCAAGAACCTTCTTGAATTTAGGTTCAATTGCTTCCGATGGATCTTTACGTAACTCAAGAACAATTAACCAAATTAATGTAATTGCAAGAGTTGTAAATAATACAAAGTAAACAATATTTGATGTCAATAATGATCCAACTGAAACATTTGGCGATACACTTTCGGCAATTGTAAACAAGCCATAAACTGTCCATGGAATACGACCAAATTCTGTTACAAACCAACCAGCAGTATTACCGATAAATGGTAAGAAAGTGGTAATTGCAATACACCAAAGTGCCCAGCGGCGTTGTGCAAGTGGTTTCTTGCTCTTTTCCCTAGTCATAATTAATCCAACAAGTGAAACTAAGAAAATCCAAGCACCGACTGCACACATAATCCGGAAACTATAGAATAATGTATTTACTGGTGGATAGTAATCAAGATTCTTACCGTACTTTTTCTTATATTGGGCATTAAGTTCATTCATCCCGGTAACCGCACCAGTAGTTTTGTGGTATGACAAAATACTTAGGGCATATGGAATATCAATATTGCCTTTTACTTCATGGTCCTTCATATCGGCAATACCAACAATTGTCCACGGCGCATGCTTACCAGTAGTCGTGAAGACGTCTTCAGTAGCTGCAAATTTCATTGGTTGTTCTTTGATTAAGTATTGCATCTGGGCATCCCCTAACGCAATTCCACCAATAGAAAAAATCAATGAAATTAAAAGTCCTAAACGCATTGACTTCTTGTAAAACTTCTTATTAGCTTCAGAAAGTTTTTGGTTCTTAAGAAGTTGGAATGCTGTTAAACCAGCAATAATAATTCCACCCATCATGATAGCATTAAGGATAACATGCCCAAATTCATACCATAATTGAGGGTTTTTAAGCAATGCGCCAAAATTAACCATTACTGCACGGCCGCCCTTGATTTCATAACCAACTGGATGTTGCATGAATGAGTTGGCAGTTAAAATCCATAAAGCAGATGTTAAAGAGCCAAAACTCGTCATCCAAATAAAGAAAAGGTGCAACCCTGGTTTAACCTTTTTCCAGGTGAATACCCATAAGCCAATAAATGTTGATTCAATAAAGAATGATAGCAAAGCTTCGAGGGCTAATGGAGCACCAAAAATATCACCCATAAACCGTGAGTAATCTGACCAGTTCATCCCAAATTGGAATTCCTGAATCAAACCTGTAACAACACCAACAGCAAAACTAAGCAAGAAAATATTCCCCCAAAATTTTGCCATTTTTTTGTACGTCTCGTCTTTAGTTGAAACGTACATACTTTCCATAATGGCGACGATAAAAGCTGTTCCAATAGAGAAAGGAACAAAGAAGAAGTGGTAAACCGTCGTCATGGCAAATTGGAAACGTGCCAGACTAAGAATAGTCATTATAAATACCTCCCTCCGAAGTATATCGATAAAAAGAATAGTTGAAACCGTTTCCTGTTTCTCCACAATTAATCATAATACTTGTGATAAATAATTACAATAAATAAATGGTAAATATGTGAAATAATTTTTAAATAAACCGCTTAATTATCAGTTATTCATCCCTTATCAGTAGATAAATATTTTCAAGTAATGTATGATTACTTTTTCATACTAAGAAAGGGACTGTGACATAAGTTAAGTTACTTTCATAAAAAGCAAATACGCAGTACA
>BLMQ01000051.1:0-2500 GCA_011958095.1 Lactobacillaceae bacterium
TAATTAAAATTTCTTCTTGACAAGCTAATCTGATATATGTTATAATAAATATGTTGGTTGGCTACTCTGTTAGCCAACAGGTAGACCTTTGAAAACTGAACAAAGTTTCGACGAATCAAATGTGTAGGGTCTTCAATCACAATGTGATTTGAAGTAAAACATTTGCGAAGTCAATTCGCTTAATAACAAAGATAATTGAGAGCTATTCAAGTTCTTATATATTTTATATGAGAGTTTGATCCTGGCTCAGGATGAACGCCGGCGGTGTGCCTAATACATGCAAGTCGTACGCACTGGCCCAACTGATTGATGGTGCTTGCACCGGATTGACGATGGATCACCAGTGAGTGGCGGACGGGTGAGTAACACGTAGGTAACCTGCCCCGGAGCGGGGGATAACATTTGGAAACAGATGCTAATACCGCATAACAACAAAAGCCACATGGCTTTTGTTTGAAAGATGGCTTTGGCTATCACTCTGGGATGGACCTGCGGTGCATTAGCTAGTTGGTAAGGTAACGGCTTACCAAGGCGATGATGCATAGCCGAGTTGAGAGACTGATCGGCCACAATGGAACTGAGACACGGTCCATACTCCTACGGGAGGCAGCAGTAGGGAATCTTCCACAATGGGCGCAAGCCTGATGGAGCAACACCGCGTGAGTGAAGAAGGGTTTCGGCTCGTAAAGCTCTGTTGTTGGAGAAGAACGTGCGTGAGAGTAACTGTTCACGCAGTGACGGTATCCAACCAGAAAGTCACGGCTAACTACGTGCCAGCAGCCGCGGTAATACGTAGGTGGCAAGCGTTATCCGGATTTATTGGGCGTAAAGCGAGCGCAGGCGGTTGCTTAGGTCTGATGTGAAAGCCTTCGGCTTAACCGAAGAAGTGCATCGGAAACCGGGCGACTTGAGTGCAGAAGAGGACAGTGGAACTCCATGTGTAGCGGTGGAATGCGTAGATATATGGAAGAACACCAGTGGCGAAGGCGGCTGTCTGGTCTGCAACTGACGCTGAGGCTCGAAAGCATGGGTAGCGAACAGGATTAGATACCCTGGTAGTCCATGCCGTAAACGATGAGTGCTAGGTGTTGGAGGGTTTCCGCCCTTCAGTGCCGGAGCTAACGCATTAAGCACTCCGCCTGGGGAGTACGACCGCAAGGTTGAAACTCAAAGGAATTGACGGGGGCCCGCACAAGCGGTGGAGCATGTGGTTTAATTCGAAGCTACGCGAAGAACCTTACCAGGTCTTGACATCTTGCGCTAACCTTAGAGATAAGGCGTTCCCTTCGGGGACGCAATGACAGGTGGTGCATGGTCGTCGTCAGCTCGTGTCGTGAGATGTTGGGTTAAGTCCCGCAACGAGCGCAACCCTTGTTACTAGTTGCCAGCATTAAGTTGGGCACTCTAGTGAGACTGCCGGTGACAAACCGGAGGAAGGTGGGGACGACGTCAGATCATCATGCCCCTTATGACCTGGGCTACACACGTGCTACAATGGACGGTACAACGAGTCGCAAACTCGCGAGAGTAAGCTAATCTCTTAAAGCCGTTCTCAGTTCGGACTGTAGGCTGCAACTCGCCTACACGAAGTCGGAATCGCTAGTAATCGCGGATCAGCATGCCGCGGTGAATACGTTCCCGGGCCTTGTACACACCGCCCGTCACACCATGGGAGTTTGTAACGCCCAAAGTCGGTGGCCTAACCTTTATGGAGGGAGCCGCCTAAGGCGGGACAGATGACTGGGGTGAAGTCGTAACAAGGTAGCCGTAGGAGAACCTGCGGCTGGATCACCTCCTTTCTAAGGAATAAAACGGAACCTACACATCGAAGAAACTTTGTTTAGTTTTGAGAGGTTTACCCTCAGAGCTTGTACTTTGAAAACTAAATACTATCTAATTTCTTTATTAACAAAACAATAAACCGAGAACACCGCGTTATTTGAGTTTTAATTAACGAATTATAATCGCTAACTCAATTAATCAGACAATCTTTGATTGTTTAGGTTAAGTTATGAAGGGCGCATGGTGAATGCCTTGGTACTAGGAGCCGATGAAGGACGGGACTAACACCGATATGCTTCGGGGAGCGGTAAGTACGCTTTGATCCGGAGATTTCCGAATGGGGCAACCCAATCAGCTTAGTCGCTGATTACTTGACTAGTGAATACATAGCTAGCAAGAGGTAGACGCAGTGAACTGAAACATCTTAGTAGCTGCAGGAAGAGAAAGAAACATCGATTCCCTGAGTAGCGGCGAGCGAAAAGGGAAGAGCCCAAACCAACAAGCTTGCTTGTTGGGGTTGTAGGACTGAACATTAGAGTTACCAAAGTGCGACGTAGTCGCAACAGTTGGGAAGCTGTGCCATAGAGGGTGAAAGCCCCGTAGACGAAACGTCACACTCTCTGTTCAGGATCCTGAGTACGGCGGGACACGTGAAACCCCGTCGGAACCCGCGAGGACCATCTCGCAAGGCTAAATACTCCCTAGTGACCGATAGTGA
>BLMQ01000052.1:0-3250 GCA_011958095.1 Lactobacillaceae bacterium
AAAAAATTCTTCGTGGCTGCTCAATACCACCCAGAATTCAAGTCGCGTCCTAATCATCCAGAAGGATTATTTGCTGCATTTGTAAAAGCAGCTGCTGAGGACAAATAAAAATTTAAATTGTATAATATATTTAATACAAGAGATGGGGGCAAGAATGTCACTTCTCTTGTTTTTTGTTTAGTAGAATTGTTAAATTTTAAGTTAAATATGCTAATTTTTGGCCTGACCTTATGATTTTTTTTAAGATTATTTATAAAAGGTTGTAATTCTCTTGATATTTCATTATCATTACAGTTGACTGTTTTGTAACTGAAATAATCATTAACTTAGCTTAAATGAAAAACAGACTAAAATTTTTAAGTGAGGAAACGCAGAAATGAAGAAAATGATCATTCAAGGAGGAAACCGTCTTTCTGGCGAAGTCACGATCGGTGGTGCCAAAAACAGTACAGTGGCATTAATTCCAGCTGCTATTCTTGCGGATACCCCTGTAGAGTTTGACACGGTTCCAGATATCTTGGATGTTCACAATCTGATGATTATTTTGGAGTCAATGAATGTAAAGTCCGAGTTTAGTCACGGAGTTTTAGATATTGATCCAACACAAATCGTAGAAGCTGAACTTCCAAGCAAGGCAATTAAAAGTCTTCGGGCTTCCTATTACTTTATGGGTGCATTATTAGGTCGTTTCCATCGCGCGACATTAACATTTCCGGGAGGCGATAATATCGGCCCCCGCCCAATTGACCAACACTTAAAAGCATTTAAAGCACTTGGAGCAACCGTTATCGAAGAAAAGGGTACTGTTCATTTAGATGCGCCGAATGGCTTACATGGGTCTCGGATCTTTTTAGATATGGTATCAGTTGGTGCAACGATTAATGCTATCTTAGCAGCTGTTCGCGCTGAAGGAACAACGATTATTGAAAATGCAGCTCGTGAGCCGGAAATTATTGACTTGGCAACATTCTTAAATAATATGGGTGCCAAAATTCGGGGTGCTGGAACCGATACTATCCGTATCACTGGAGTAAAGACACTTCAGTCAATGAATACTCATACAATTATTGCTGATCGAATTGAAGCAGGAACATACCTATCCTTGGCGGCAGCGCTTGGTGATGGGGTTATGATCCATAATGTTATTCCTGAACACTTAGAATCATTTACCAGTAAAATGATTGAAATGGGTGTTGAACTTCAAATCGATAGCGATAAGATTTATGTACCAAAATCCAGTCATTTACATCCGGTTACTGTTAAGACAATGCCATTCCCTGGTTTTGCTACTGATTTACAACAACCGCTTACCCCATTGATGTCACTTGCTGATGGTGATAGTACGATTGTTGATACCATTTATCCCAAGCGTGTAAAGCACATTTCCCAATTACAAAAAATGGGGATGAAGATTGAAGCACATGATGGGATGATTATCGTTAAACATACAGAAAAGCTTCATGGCGCAGAGGTCTCTGCAGGTGAGATTCGTGCCGGAGCAGCTTTAACCATTGCTGGATTAATGGCAGATGGACAGACTGTAATTAATAATGCCGGAAATATTTTACGGGGTTACGATCGAATTGTCTGGAAGCTTAATCGTCTTCATGCCAATGTTTCTATTGAGGACGATTCTTCAGTAAAAATTGGTTAGAAGTTGCGTACTTCTTTAAATCGTGGTATCCTGTTAAAGTTGATTATCTATGTTTCAGGCAATGATTCATGGCAAAAGGAGCGTAATAAATTATGAAACAAGGAATTCATCCAGATTATCATCCAGTAGTTTTTGAAGATTCATCTACTGGTTACAAGTTTCTCTCTGGCTCAACAGCCACTTCAAGTGAAACTGTTAAGTGGGAAGACGGTAATGAATACCCATTAATTCGGGTTGAAGTTACTTCAGATTCACACCCATTCTACACTGGTAAGCAAAAGTTTACCCAAGCCGACGGTGCTGTCGACAAGTTCAACAAGAAGTACGGTCTCAAGTAATCGAACTTCTTACAATTCAAAAAAGCCGGGAAAAGCGAAAGTTTTTCTCGGCTTTTTTTGAATTAAGTCCAATAAATCATTATTAACGTTATTTTGCGTCTTTAAGTATTGATCTTTCTCTGCGTATAATATTGATAATTGAGAAAGTGGGGGGCTACCTATGCATGAAAAAATAATTAATCGAATAATTGCCCTGCATCGTTATTCTTTCGTTAGGATAACCCGGCAGACATTAATTATGATTTTTCCCATTGTTTTTATTGGAACGATGGCAAAGATGATTTTAAAAACTGTTTTTAAACCAGATGGCTTTATTTATAATGTTGCTTTTCTTGATGTTATACCACAGAACGTGTTGCGGGTTATTCAATTTGTATTAACTAGCATTAGTCAATTAACTTTAGGGATTCTGGGAATTTATACTGTTTATATGGCAGCAAAGTTTACGGCGAAAAGGTATCGGCGAGACGGTAAATTTGCTGGAATAACAGCTATTCTGACCCTTTTACTAATGTCTTATCGTTATGGTAAGTTTTCCCCACAATTTTCACTTAGCTTTTACCAACGGCTCCTTAGTGGTAACAGTTTGTTAATCGTTTTAATTCTTGGATATGGAGTCGGTCAGCTTTACCGGTGGTTAACTCCACCAAAAGATGGTGATAATACCAATGCGTTGCCGTTATTGAAAGAACGATCATTTAGTTCAATGCTGCCAATGACAATTAGTCTTATTTTTGGAGTGACGGTTGCTCTTTTCTTAAATTCCAACACAATCTATCATGCTTGGTCAACAAGTTACTCCACGTTAGTTACGACTGCCCAAGAGCATCGGCAATTATGGCTGACGTTATTAGCTACGATGGGGTTAACAATATTTGATTGGTTGGGATTAGGCGTTCCATACACCTCGATGGCATTAACATCTGGAGATTCATTTACGGCTAACTTGAACTATGCGCTCGCTCATGGAACTCCGTGGAATGTACCGTATGAGTTTTTAGGCAGTTCTCTTTATAATTCATTTGCTAACTTTGGGGGCGATGGATTGATCCTTGCCTTGATAGTTGCCATTCTGTTAACTTCTAATGGCTCCTATATGCATCGTGTTGCACGGTGGACGGCCTTACCAACATTATTTAATTTTAATTATGCGGCAATGATTGGCTTACCGGTTGTATTTAATCCATTATTTCTGATCCCATTTGTCTTCTTACCGATTGTAAACATTCTCCTTGCCAGTTTAGCGATTGCGATTCAC
>BLMQ01000053.1:0-1373 GCA_011958095.1 Lactobacillaceae bacterium
CGTTGCGGGAGCGTCTGCCTATAGTCGGATTATTGATTGGCAGGCATTTCGTAAGATTGCTGATGAAGCTGGGGCTTACTTGATGGTTGATATGGCTCATATCGCCGGATTAGTAGCAACTGGTGCCCATCCAAGTCCGCTTCCAATTGCTGATGTCGTTACTACTACTACTCATAAAACTCTTCGGGGCCCGCGGGGAGGAATGATCCTCTCTAAATCGACTGAGTTAGGACGGAAAATTAATTCAGCAGTTTTCCCTGGAATCCAGGGTGGACCGTTGGAACATGTGATTGCGGGTAAAGCACAAGCATTTTATGAAGATTTGCAACCAGAATATGCAGAATATATCCAGCAAGTTGTAAAAAATGCTCAAGCAATGGAAAAAGTATTTAATACTAGTAAACAAATTCGGGTGGTTTCCGGAAAAACCGAAAATCACCTTCTCGTTCTAGATCTTACTAAGACTGGTTTAACAGGAAAAGATGCGCAAAATCTCCTTGACCGTGTTCACATTACAACTAATAAGGAGGCCATTCCGAACGACCCACGAAGTCCATTTATCACAAGTGGTTTGCGGATTGGAACTCCTGCTATTACCAGCCGTGGTTTTAAAGAAGAAGACGCGCAAAAAGTTGCGGAATTAATCAGTACAGCTTTAACTAATCCCACTGATGAAGAGCGTCTACAAGAGGTCGCAAAAGGGGTACACGAACTAACCACAAAGTATCCGCTTAACTAAAAAATTAGAACATAAAAAGTTGTTAAGATCCTTTGTCATGACTTGATTTTTTTGGTAGAATAGTGAAGAAATTCAAAGGAGTGTATAGAGGCATGGGTAAATTTGAAGTGTTAGATCATCCATTGATTCAGCACAAGCTAACAATGATTCGGGATAAAAATGTTGGGACAAAGTTTTTCCGGGAAACGGTCAAAGAAATTTCAACTTTAATGGCTTATGAAGTTGCACGCGACATGCCATTAAAGGATGTTGAAATTGAAACGCCGATTGCTAAAACGACCCAGAAAGAATTGGCTGGTAAAAAGGTAGCGATTATTCCAATTCTGCGGGCAGGAATCGGAATGGTTGATGGGATGACTGACCTTATCCCAGCAGCTAAAATTGGCTTTATCGGAATGTACCGGGATGAAGAAACCTTAAAGCCACATGAATACTTTGTTAAGTTACCTAATGATATTACAGAACGGCAATTATTCATCGTTGACCCAATGCTGGCAACTGGTGGTTCAGCAATGATGGCAATCGAAGCCTTAAAGAAGCGCGGTTGCTCAGAAAAGAATATGAAATTTGCTTGCTTAGTTGCGCCCCCTAAATCATGAGCTGGAAATGCTTGAGTGACAATCGCTTTAACATT
>BLMQ01000054.1:0-6166 GCA_011958095.1 Lactobacillaceae bacterium
TTTGATCTGTATACTTGACGGGACATAGTGCCAATCATAAGGCCTTTTTTCATTAAAGAAATTTTAATTGACTAAAATTTTCCTTAAAAAATAGAAAACGCAAGAATACTCGCGTTATACTTTAAGTGACTAACCCAAAGTAAAGGACGTTCTTACGCAATGAAAAGTGTAAAACAAATTTAAACAGAAAATGATACTAAAAACTAATTTTTCATAGCCTATATTATAAGGAGGAGCAACTTAAATTGGAAGAGAAAATTTCGGTTATCATTCCCGTATATAATGATGAAAAATACTTAAAGCAGTGCATTGAGAGTGTCTTAACGCAAAGCTATCGTAATTTAGAGGTTATCTTAGTAGATGATGGGTCAACGGATGCAACTCCTGCAATCTGTGAAGACTTTCGTCGACAAGATGATTGTATTCGGGTAATTTACAAGCAAAATGAAGGTGTTGGCGCAAGTAGAAATACTGGCTTGGCAATGGCAACTGGTGACTATATTTTGTTTATTGATCATGATGATTGGCTACTAGAAGACCATATCCAGAAATTATATGATTTATTAAAAAAGAATCAGGCAGATATTGCAATTGGGAATTTTAGTGGTTTTTTTGGAGGAGAAAAAAGTATTTTTGTTTTATATTAATGAAGGGCAATATTTTGAAAAAAACTATACTCCTTCAGAATGGTTTGAAATAGAATATGAGTCGGAATATAATTTGAGCCAAGTCTTTGTTGTTCCATGGGGTAAGTTATATAAAGCAAGCTTATTTAAGAATATTGTTTATCCAACTGACACTAAGGTAGAAGATGATTTAACAACGTGGAAAGTATACCTGTTAGCCGATAAGATTAGTTATCAAAATGAGCCAAGCTATGTCCATCGTGTGATGAGCGAAAGCGTTACCGGGCACGTTAATCAGATTGATGTTTACCCACTTGAAGCTGTAACAGAAAGAATTGCTTTACTTAAACTTTTAGGGATTGATACTACGAAAGAAGAAAAGGCGTATTACTGGCGCCTTATTCTTTGTCGGGACAACGCTTTAAAAGAAGGAAATGTTATTAAATATCGCGATGCTTTGCAAAAAATTGCTATTTTACAAAAATTTCATAAAATGTCAAACTAATCTAATAAGCAAAGTAAGTGAAGTAATCCTACACTAGAATTAGCAAGGGGATTAACTACTTTTCGTCTTATATTGGCGTATAATTCAATTAGGATTATGAACTTTATAAGTGGTGGAAACTTTCAAAGTCAACGTCTGTAACGTTTTAATGGGTTTGATGATCGGTAATTATTTATTCATTCATTAACTTAAAAAGTTTGCTGAAGTTATTAAGACTGGATAGTATCTCTGGTCTTTTTTAGCATTGCAATCAGGGGAGAGAATTGGTATACATTAGATAATTGTTTTGAAATACGAAAAGGGGATAATAGCAATGAAAGTAATAGTATTAAATGGGGACTGTGATTATTTAAACCAAATTGAAACAACTATTAAATCGATCATGGTTCATAATCAGGATGTCAAAATTTACGTGATTAATCCAGATATTCCGCATGAGTGGTTTGTCAATTTAAATTATTATTTGAAACAGATAGGAGCAGAGATAGTTGATAAAAAAGTTGATCCTGAGCTTCTAGATCAAATGCATTCCTCAAGAAATCACATCAGTACGGCTGCCTTTGGGAGAATCTTAATTCCAAAGTTAATATCGGAAGATAAGGTACTGTATCTGGATTCAGATATTATTGTGGACGCTAATTTAGATGCTGTTTTTGCTATTGATTTTGGAGAAAACATGCTTTATGCTGTACCAGATTTTTATGGTCCTCATAAGTTTGATGAACAAGGTTATGTTATTGATGACGAAATTGGCGAATATAATACTGGTGTGTTGTTAATAAATAATAAACGATGGCGAGAAGAAAAAGTAGCTGATAGATTATTAGAAATGGGGAAAATGATAACCATTGCTAATGGGGATCAAACGATTATTAATGATTATTTTAAAGGACGAATTGGTCAACTAAACCCAAGATATAACTATCAGATAGGATATGAACTTAATGGTGCACTTCACACGCATATCTTAGAATCATTAAAAAAAGTTGTTGACCCGCAGATTATTCATTACATTACTAATGATAAGCCATATAATTTACTTTCAATAGGGAGTTTAAGAGATAAATGGTGGAATTATTGTAATTTGGAATGGTCTGAAATTATTAATATGGGTAGAGCCAATCAATATAAAGAGAAAAAATTAATTTTTGATGGTGAAGCTTTTGTCTTTACAAATGTTGCAGAAATTCAAAATATTGAGCAATTGATTAAGAAACTCCCTAATATCCATTTTAAGATTGCTGCTTATACAACAATGGCATTTTTACTAATCAAGTTAATTGCATATGACAATGTAACGCTTTATCCTAACATTTTAGAAAAAAGACTTAATAAAGCAATTAATCAAGCAGATGTTTACTTAGACATTAATTATGGCCCTAAAGCTGATGAAGTTGTTGAAAGGATTGTCCAAAAAAATATTCCAATCTTTGCTTTTGAACAAACTAAATCGCCTGACATGAACTACGATAATTATCAGGTGTTTCACGATGATCAAGTTGACGAGATGGCAACGGCGATCAATAATACAATCAAAACTAATCCAAAATCTAATATTGAAGTTAAAGATGTTAGTGAATCACTAGACCTAATTTTAGAAAATAGGAAGTCGGTTGTTCGCTTTGGAGATGGGGAATTTGACTTAATCAGGGGTGATTCTATTCCATATCAAAATTATGAACCAGACCTAGCTGAAAAATTGAAAAAGATTATTTTGCGCGGAAACTTTAATAATACGTTAGTCTGTTTACCAGATGTATTTAAAGGTTTGAATCGTTACAATCATTATGCGGAAGACTTTTATAAATCTATCTTTTTCCCTAAAAATGATCATTTCTTAAAAGAGATTGCCCAGACTAATAACTGGTATGGGTCGACCTTTATCTCGCGCCCTTACATTGACTTGGTTGATAAAAGTAAGAGTGCCGCGACTTTTACAAAATTAAAACAGCTTTGGCAGGGACGGGACCTTTTGATTGTTGAAGGAGCCTTGACCAGGTCTGGAGTAGGTAATGACCTCTTTGCTGATGCAAAGTCAATCAAACGAATCCTTTGTCCTGCTAAAGATTCATACCAGCAAATCGATCAAATTGAGCAGGCAATTAGGACTAATGCAGAGAATCGGTTGATTTTATTAATGCTTGGACCAACGGCAAAGGTAATTGTTGATGACTTACAGGACCAAAGTAACCAAATGATAGATATTGGTCATGTTGATTCTGAATATGAATGGTTCAAGATGGGTGCTACTCACAAGGTGAAATTGGCAAATAAGCATACCGCCGAATTTAATTTTGATGAAGACATTTCAGCAGTCCATGACCAGGTCTATCAAGATGAGATTGTAGCAAGGATTGAATGAAAACAATAGCATTGAGTTGTAGATTAGTCCAGACTGAGACCACGCTAAGGTCAATCTATACCCACAATAAAAACGTAAAAACATATCTGTTGGGCTAGTTCATAATAAAAACCATTATTCGTAAAATATATGCCAAGATTATAAATTCTAACTTAGGGTGCGGGGTGTATTTTCTTTAGCTTTGTGTTAATTCAGTTTTGAAAAATAACTTTTGATTCGCAAGTGCAGCTTTCTAAGTTGACGACTATTTTGCTGTTCTGCACTTTTTATGTTTAAACGATATAGCGTCCATAAAAGATAGTTTTCCTGTTCGAGTTGGTAGATGAGCTTTTTGTCAACATGACATGGTTAAAGACTCCCTTTTAGTTTAGTCACTTAAAGTCTAACTGTGTTAGGATTTTTTATTAAGTATTACGAGGCTGGGAAAAAACTCCTAGTCCAAAATAAAAACCGGATGATGAATTATTCAAAAAATTCATCATCCGGTTTTTATGTACACAGGAAATCGTTCCTGATATGATGTAATTACCACAAAACAACCAAAAGGAGCGATTTTCATGTATCAAAATTATACCATAGGACAAACCGAATTCGTACTAAACTATAACTATGATTTACCACAAAATCATATTGCGCGACTAATTAGTGATTTTGTCGACTCGATTCCACAAGATGTGCTATTAGAAGATTCAGGACCCTTCATCGCATCCAGCAATTATGCTTAAGATTCTCTTGTTTGCCTACGCACGTCAAACTTATTCTGGAAGAAAGATTGAAATGATGTTGGATGAGAACCTGCCAATGCGTTGGTTAGCTCATGATTATACTTATAGCTACCATACCATCAATAACTTTCGCCGCAGTCAGCACGCTAGTAAGCTAATTAAACATGCCTTTGTCTACTTTACCGTGGCTTTGAAAGATCACGGACTAATTCAAAATGATGCAATTTTTATCGATGGGACCAAGGTAGAAGCCGATGCCAATAAATATTCATTTACTTGGCGACGGGCAGTTGAAAAGTATCATGCTAAGTTAAGAGAAAAGACAAGTAAGCTTTATGAGGAACTAGTAGAAAAGCAAGTGGTGCAAGAAATGGCACCGGAGCTGGTTACTTCCGCCGAAGGCATGGAAGTAATGGAACAAGAACTGGCGGAGAAAATCACTAAGTTAGATGAAGAGATTAAGCAAGGACCAAAAATCATCAAAGGTGGTTCAGTTAGAAAACGGCGCCGTCGTTTTCTAAAAAAGCTTCGTCACCAATTAAGCAACGACCTAATTCCGCGTGTCAAAAAGTATGAACGTGCTGAAAACATCTTCCAAGGTCGTAATAGCTATTCCAAAACTGACCACGATGCGACCTTCATGTGTATGAAGGAAGATCCGATGATGAATCGGGAGTTAAAGCCCGGCTATAACCTGCAAATCGCTACCCATAAGCAATTTATCCTTGATTACGGGCTGTTTTCAAATCCAACTGACACCGGGACCTTAGTGCCATTCCTTACCCAGTTTCATGCTTTAGATTTCTTTGAACATGCAGGCTATGGTAGTGAGTACCATTACACAATGATTCTTGATCGGTTTGAAAAGCAACCGGTTATTCCATACACCACCTATCAAAAGGAACAGAAACGTAAATTTAAAAACGATCCAACTAAATTACAAAATTAGCAGTATAATGCCGAGGATGATTACTACATCGATCATTTAGGAGTTCGCTTTAGTTTTTATCGCTACAGTAAGTCCACTGATAAGTATGGTTTTAAGCGCGACTTTAAAATCTATCGTGCTGATAAACATCAACTATCAGTCAAATTATATTATAAAGCTAAAGTTAAAGATGCCCTCTCAAGTGACGAAGGAAAGGCAATTTATCGTCGACGAAAGTTCGACGTTGAGCCAGTCTTTGGTCACATGAAGAGGGATTTTGGCATACGCCGAACTCATCTCCGTGGCCAACGGGCTGTGGAAAATGACATGGGGCTAGCCCTGATGGCATTAAATCTAACGAAATTTGGCCAATCAATTAGTCGATTGGAGACTAATTTCATAAATAATTTAAAATCCGGACTACGATTTTTGGATCGATCAAAAATCATAGTCCGGATTTTACTGTTAGAGAATCAAGAATTAATAGTTAATTCCTAGCCTCTTTAGTAGATCTTGTATTATTATTCCATTTTTGATTTACTTTTCTTGTGATAAAATTAATTGTGTTAATGGGTGAAGTTAATTGCATTGCTTCATCCATGATATATAGTTTTAAAGATTATAAGGGTGATAATTATGGAGAACAGTAAAATAATTGCAATGGCATCAGATGTTAATTATCTAGAGCAATTGGAAACAGCAATTAAGTCAATTTTTTATCATAATCGTAATACGAAGATATATATAATTAATAGTGATATTCCGCAAGAGTGGTTTAACCATATTAGACGAAATCTCTATTTAACTAACAATAGTATTTTTGATAAAAAAATTGATGAAAGCATATTTAAGTGCTTAGCAACTCCTTATTCTTACGTGAGTTATATGACATATGCTCGATTACTAATACCACAACTTATTCCTGAAAATAAAGTTTTGTATCTTGATAGTGATATCATTGTAAATGATAAGTTAGATTCGTTGTTTAATGAATGTTGGCCGGAAATCCCGTGACTTTAG
>BLMQ01000055.1:0-5561 GCA_011958095.1 Lactobacillaceae bacterium
ATTACTTTGGTGCAGACGGTGCCCGTTGGGATAACCGTTACATGGTAAAATGGGGTCGTGCTTACTACTTTGGTAATGATGGAGCACTTCTCCAAAACCAGCTTAAAAGCATAAATGGGATTAACTATTGGATTAATAATGAAGGAGTTATTCCATTAAAGAATCAATTCTTAACAGCAAATGAGAACCAATTATTCTACTTTGATGGAAATGGATCATTAGTTGTTAATAAGTTTTATCATAACTGGGGCCACACCTACTACTTTGGTTCCGATGGAGCTCGTTACACCGATCAATTCTTAAATAGAGATGGTAAGGTATACTACTTTGATAATCAAGGAATTATGTACCAAGACCAATATTACAAGAATTGGGGTCACACTTATTACTTTGGTTCCGATGGGGCTCGTTATACTGATCAATTCTTAAATAAGAATGGCAAGGTATACTACTTTGATAATCAAGGAATTATGTACCAGGACCAATATTACAAGAATTGGGGTCACACTTATTACTTTGGAGTCGATGGCGCTCGTTACACTGATCAATTCTTAACAAAAGATGGTCATCAATACTACTTTGATAAAGATGGCATTATGATTACTAATCAGGTAAGAGTTATTGATGGTAAAGGATACGAATTTAACGATAATGGTGAAGCGACCGAGACTTCTGATATGGGCCAAACTAGAGATATAGTGGCTAAGGAAGTTGCCCAAGCTTTGACCAGCCAAGGTATTAATGGTATTAAATATGATTGGCGAAACACTAATAACGATTATCAAGAATTAGCACTTCATGATATTGCACAAGAAGTAGCTCAAGGTGATACTAATCCTGATAAAAATGTAATTGAAAAGAAATTACAAGCTAATAACTTACTGAGTGGTAAGGTTTTAGTAGTATATTCTACTGATTTTACAAATGATAATCCTCAAAAGATTACTAATACCTTTATGAATAGTTATGACTTTACAAATGCAGACAACTCGGTGCTGGGTGTTGGGGCAGACCTAAATAAAAATAAGTTAGTAATTATTTTATTTAAACCAGGAGAAAAAGCTGAACAACCACAAGCTACTTCCACGATTAGTGCTTCTATTTCAGATATCTTTAAGAAGCCCGGCGTAAATGTTGACGTAGATAATGGCTTAACTAAAGGAAGTGTAGTTAATAGTGCAGATCTCGGAAATGCTTTGACTAATGGAACTGCTGAACTTCTAAAAGGAGATAAAGGTACAATTATTAGTCAGGAGGTTCTTAAAGCAATTTTTGCTGCTTTTGCAGGTAATACTTCTGCAGTAGAAGGTACTAAGAATTACTATAATGGTAATGATGCTTATCATTATGAATTCTGGCTAGAAGGTCAATCAGCTAATGATAAATTAAATAACTTCCTTGCACTTAACAAGGATGCTAAATACGGAGATCAGTGAAAGGTAAATTACACTGCAACACTTGTATTCGGTCAAGAAACTGGTACTAAGGCTAATGAAAGTAAGGTCCCTGCAAGCGAAAGAACAGATGAACAGTTAGATCTAGCTTATAAGACCGGGACTGATACAGGCCTTCGTTATGATAGTGTAAAAGTTGAAAAAATCCCTGGAATGACTGATGATATGATTCGTGGGGTTGATGTTTCGAGTTACCAAGCGCTGATAAATGCTGGTGTTAAGTTTTATGACTTTGATGGAAAAGAAGCTAATTTATTTAAGGTCTTAAAAGATGCTGGTGTTAACTGGGTTCGTTTACGGTTATGGAATGACCCATATAATGCTGAAGGATTAGGATATAGTGGTGGTACTAATGATGAAGCTTCACTAGTTAAGATGGCTACAGATGCAACTAAATATGGAATGAAAGTACTTATTGACTTCCACTACTCTGACTTCTGGGCAGATCCTGCTAAGCAACCACTTCCTAAGGCATGGAAGAACTTATCAACAGATGACTTAAGCAATGAAATTGGCCTCTACACAAGCAAAGTACTTTCTGATCTTAAGAAAGCAGGCGCTAATGTCCAAATGGTTCAAGTTGGTAATGAGGTTACAAATGGTGCATTTGGTATTTGGACTGACCGAGACCATGGTGGTAATTGGGCTACAACTTGGGAAACTGCTGATGGGGCAAAAGTAGCTAAATATTTAGGTATTGGAGCTAAGGCAGTTCGTCAAACATTGCCAAATGCTAAGATTGCTATTCAATTAGAAACACCTAATATTGATAAGTACCGTGGTATCATGACAGTCTTAAGAGATAATAACGTCGATTATGACTACTTAGGAACATCCTATTATCCATTCTGGTCAACTCATGATGGGAATGGTTGGTATGATAACGTTGATCTGGGATACGGAGCAAGTACACCAACTAATCTAGAAGCTATCGAAAAGATGGCTGAAAGAGAATTTGGCAAAAAGACGGTAGTTCTTGAAACTGGCTGGATTAATAACGTTAATGATGCCGATGGAACTGGAAACTCAATTAGTGCAAGTGGTGAAATTCAAGCATATAGTCACGATCCGCAAGGCCAAGTAGATGCACTTTCAGATATGTATAAAGCATTAGTCAATCAGAATGGTATAGGTGCATTTTATTGGGAACCAGCATGGATTCCGGTAAAAGCGGGCTATGATAATTGGGATTATAATAAAAAAGTATCAGATGTTTATGGTACTGGATGGGCTTCTAAATATGCAGTAGGCTACGCACCTGATTCAGTAATGTACTGGAATAACCAACCTACTTGGGGCGGTACAACTTGGGATAATGTAACGTTGTTTGATGACCAAGGATACCCTCTTCAATCATTAAATGTTTATAAAGGTATATTAGAAGGTTATGAAAGTCCTGTTATGAAGAGTTCAGTAGTAACACCAGCAATTACAAAACTATGGAATACTACCGATATAACTCCTAATGATGGATTAACTGAAGGGACAAAGTTATCAACAGACCTTTTTGGAACTACTCAATTAAGTGGAAATGATGGTCAATTAATTGGTAATGCTGAACTAACTAAGCTAGCTGGACAACTTAAAGATGGAATATCTTCAAAAGTATATACAGCAGCAAATGGTGCACGGTATCACTATATTTACTGGCTTGAAGGCGGAAATAATAAGGTAAATACGTTTGTTTCTGCAAATAAAGATGCAAAGTATGGACAACCATTAGTTGCAAATTATTCGGCAACTGTAGTCGTTGATTCTGAACCAGGTACTCAAGTAGCAACTTCTCCATTACAAATTAAAATATCTCAGGTTTGGAATACTGTTAACAATGAGGAAATTAAAATCGATAATCCTCTAAAGCAGGGAGATTTAATAACTGATAAAAGTGATAATGCGTTTTCTGGTATCTTGAATTCAAAAGATATCAAAGAAGCTTTAACTGGAGAAAAAGGTAAAGAGGTTAGCGAAAGTACTATTAATGATGTAAAGAGTCTTTTGCCTAAAGAAGTAAAAGGAAGCAAAACGTATACAACTGCAGATGGAAATCAATATTATTATGATTTCTGGCTTGCATCCGTAGAAACTAGTAATGTAAACTATGGAGAACCTATTATTGTAAACTATACCGCATCCTTAAAATGGCTTGGTTAAGTAAAAGTTTAATAAATTTACCAAAGAGAAGTTTGTTATTAAATAGCGACTTCTCTTTTCTGTAAGAGATAATTTTTTCCTGAAAAAAGGTTTTCAAATTAAAAAAATATATTATTATAATAATGTTTAATTAAAATTAACAGTTGGGATGGATTATTTTGGAAATAAGAAAACATTTTAAGCTATACAAAAGTGGAAAGAAATGGTGTTATGCTGCAATTGCTCTAGGTCTATTAATGGTAATGCCTACTTTCGCAAAAGCTGATAGTACAACAGAAAATCAAAATTTAAATAATGTTGAAATAACGCAGAATATATCTTCAGATAGTAATCAAACTCTTACGGATCAAAATACTAGTGACGAAGGAAAAATTCAAGTTCCAGTAATACCACAATCTCAAAGTAATAATGTAGATGAGATATCTGAGACTGGAAAACCAAATACATTCAATACTATCAACAATAAAACATATTATTATGACAATAACGGGATCCTTTCTAAGAATCAATGGTATACAAATTGGGGTCATAGTTATTACTTTGGAGCGGATGGCGCACGTTATACTAATCAATTAGCTCAAATTAATAATGATGTGTATTCATTTGACGCACAAGGAATAATGCAAACAGATTACTTTCAACAAAGAAATGGTAAGACATATTATTTTGGTGCTGATGGAAAAGAATATAAAGATCAGTTTTACAACAACTGGGGTCGAACCTATTACTTTCAAGCAGATGGAAGTCGCTTAGATAATGGTTTTTATAATAATTGGGGTCGTACTTATTATTTCGGTAGTGATGGCGCTCGTTGGGATAACCGCTTTTACAACAACTGGGGTCATACCTATTACTTTGGTGGTGACGGTGCCCTACAAAAGCAGGATTTTATTCTTGGACATCAGAACTATTACGTTGATCCAAATAGTGGAATAATTAATGGTACTTTATTAAATGCGCCTTACATTAATCAATATCAAGTTGGTGATATGGCGTGTGAAGCAACAGCCTTGTTAGAAGCGCTTCATAATAAGGGATATGCCAACAACTACAACATTCAATCATTTATTAAAACGATGCCAATTTCATCAAATGGTAATCCTAATGAAGGATTCGGTGGCGGATATCAACGAGTAACCTATGGAATCTTCCAATCAATTTATCCCGAACCTTTAGCAAAATGGGGTTCACGGTTCGGTAATGTTCAGAATATTTCAGGGTCTTCTCCTGCCGACTTACAAAGTCAATTACTTAATGGTAACCCGGTTGTTGTCTATGTCACGATGCATTGGGCTGCCCCTCAATATGGTAATTATTTCTGGGGAGTAGGTGTTAATAATAGTCATGTGATGACTCTTGATGGTTATCGTCCAGGTTATTATCACGTTGAAGATCCTGCTGGAGGATCATACTGGGTTTCAGCAAGTAATTTTGAAAATTCATATAATATTAAACGTTTTGCAGTTGTAGTTAAATAATTATTAATCAGGGAGAAAATAATCTTGGAATTAAAGAAATATTTTAAGTTATATAAAAGTGGTAAACTTTGGTGTACTGTAGCAGTTGTTCTTGCGGGGACGATTTTAGGCGTAGGATCTGTTCAAGCAGATTCTACATTAGATAATAGTAATGTTGAAGCTCAACAATCAGTTACTGAGACTCAAACTAATACTAGTAATGAAAATGTCATCGACAATACTGAAAGTACTAGTAATAGCACAGTTGGTAATGATAATAAAGGAGCAGTTCCTGTTACCCCAGCTGCACAAAGTACCGATACTTCAGAACAAAACATTACTGAAACTGGGCAACCAAATAGCTTTAAAACAGTCGATAATAAAGTTTATTATTATGGCAATGATGGTAAAGAATATAAGAATCAGTTCTATAATAACTGGGGTCATACCTACTACTTTGGAGCTGATGGTGCTCGCTACACTAACCAATTCTATACCA
>BLMQ01000056.1:0-10333 GCA_011958095.1 Lactobacillaceae bacterium
CCTTGCCAACCACCAAATGCACCATTAGCTGTTTCATGGTATTGTGGAATAAATGGCATAAAGTTGCTTGCTTTTATAGCGGTTAAACCAACAACAATAAAAAGTAAAATTGCAAAAACTTTAAGAATAACAAGAAGATTTTCAACACGAGCAGCTTGTGATACCCCGCGTGAAATTAAGAGGGCTACTAAAATAATTACAACAACTGAAACAATATCAACAACTCCGCCATCTGTACCAAAAGCATTTGATAATGAAGCAGGCAGCTTCCAGCCAAGCGGAACAAATAATGCCCGGAAGTTAGCAGAGAGACCAGACCCAACAAAGGCCAAAGCAATAAAGTATTCAGCTAACAGTGCCCAACCAGCGATCCAACCAAAAAACTCTCCAAACACGACGTTAATCCATGAATAGGCTGAACCGGCAAACGGCATTGCAGCAGCCATTTCTGCATAGGCGAAGGCAACTAGTCCCGCCACGATCGCAGCAATTAAAAAAGAGATAACTACTGAAGGGCCGGTATGCATTGCGGCCACTTCACCAGGAAGAGTGAAAATGGAAGTGGACACAATCGTTCCAACACCTAAAGCTAAAAAGTCCCGCACCTTCAAAGATCGAACCAAATGACCGTCTTTATTATCATAAACACGCGGGTCTTCTTTACGTGTAATTGTTTTCCAAAAACTCATAATCATCCTCCTTTTCTAAATAATTAAAATTTGATTAGAATTATAAGAAAATATTTAATACATTTTACCAAAGTGGTCTTCTCTGGTCAATCGTTTATTTAAATTAATTAAAGAAAGCGATTTCTACAATTACATCCATATTAAACATTTTTTCCTTAACATAAATTGATGTCATATTGCTAACCTCAAATTTTACAAATAATAATTTAATGAGCATAAAATGAGGTTATTACCCTTCGCTATTTTAATCATTCGGGTTAAAATGGTTATAATCATATTCGAAAAGAGTGATTTTATATGTTATCACCAGATGAAATTCGTTACTCAATCAAGGTCATGCGGCAAACATTTCCCGAAGCAGGAACAACTTTGATTGCTGACACAAACTACCACTTTCTCTTGGCTACAATTTTGAGTGCACAGTCAACAGATCAATCTGTCAATGAAGTAACGCCAGCACTATTCGCTCGTTTTCCGTTGCCAGCAGATTTAGCAGGGGTTGAGCCCGCGGAAGTGGAGCCTTATATCAAAAGATTGGGACTTTATCGAAATAAAGCTAAGTTCCTAGTCAAAACTTCTCAACAAATTGTTACTGACTTTAACGGTGAGGTTCCCCACACTCTCAAGGAGCTAATGACCTTATCTGGGGTCGGTAGGAAAGTTGCTGACGTCGTCCTCGCAGAATGCTTTAATATTCCTGCTTTCCCAGTTGATACCCACGTTAGTCGTGTTGCCCGCCGCCTAAGAATGGTAGATCCTCAAGCATCCATTCTTGCAATTGAAAAGAAATTAATGAAAACTATTCCTCCTGAACGCTGGTTAGATGCTCATCATAGTATGATTTTTTGGGGTAGGTATGTCTGCACGGCAAGAAATCCTAAATGCCAAACTTGTCCGTTATTATCACTCTGCGTAACGGGGCAAAATAATGTAATTTAACTTAAAATATTAGGGAGAAAGAAATGAGAGAAATAGCAAAAAATCAATATATTGGAAGTGGCTTTAGTGCTTATGGTGGTGAATTAGAAGTTTTACTCACCTATCAAGATAAAAAGATTCAAGATTTACAAGTAATCAAACATCATGAATCCGAAATGGGTCAATGGGCTTTGGATGAACTTCCCGACAAAATTATTGCAGCTAATAGCGCAGACGTGGATGGTATTACTGGGGCCAGTGCAACGAGCCGTGCAATTAAAGAAGCAACTAAAGATGCACTGCAACAGGCACGACAAAATTAAGTATAAATACAACAATAGCGAGAAATTAGAAAAGTTTTGTTTTTCCTAATTTCTCGCTATTTTCTTTTCTTACATAAAATTAAACATTTAATCGTTAGCAGCTGTTTTTCTTTCCCGTCCTAAAACAAGCGTTATTACCCAGGAAATAATTAGGAATATCGATACAAACCAATATGGATATTGATAATTAACATCTAATAAATAGCCACTAATAAGAGGTCCAATAATATTCCCCACACTTGTTAACGACATATTTACCCCGTTCAATAATCCTTGATTTGTCTTGCTCATCTTAGTTAATAATGTAGTAATTGTTGGGCGTAACATATCGAATGCTTCAAAAACAAACAAGGTTGCAATAATAATATGCCAATGATTATGATCATAAATCACCATGATCGTTCCAACTAAACTAAGGAAAAAACTGTATCGCATTAGTCGAACTTCTCCCAGCCAGCGAACTAGCCGATCAAAGAAAAAGACTTGCAGGATAAGTGAAATAATCCCATTGAGCGTTAAAACAAGCGCAATTGCGTTTAAGTCAAAATTATGAACTTCATTGACATATAAACTATAAATACTTTCAAAGCCCGCTAACCCAAATGAAGCTACAAAGATCATTCCAAAGAGCGTAATTAGTATTGGGGTCATAATTTGTTTCAACTGACTCCAACCACCAGTCAATAATTCATTTTCTGGATTTTTAGTTTCACTCTTAAATAGTTCATCCTCATCGTGAGGTAAAAAGCGCCAGGCAACAACCGTACTAATCAATCCCAGAATACCAGCAACCCAAAATGGGAATTTATAATTTACATGCGCTAACATTCCACCAAGACCTGGTCCTAAAATTAATCCCCCACTAAAAGCTGCTGACAACCACCCAATAACTTTGGCGCGGTCTTTTTCACTAGTAATGTCTGCCGCTAATGCCATTGATGTTGGCACAAACATAGCTGCTGATAATCCATCGACCGCCCGCGATAAGTCAAATAACCATAAATGCTGTGCTAAGGCAAAAACAAATTCAGCAATCGCAAATATCAGCAATCCCCATACTAACATTGGCTTTCGTCCAACCTTGTCTGAAATCCGACCAACAATGGGTGAAGCAATAAATTGCACAAACGCGAATAGGGAAGACATCACTCCCATGTCAAAGGCAGTAAAGTGATATTCATTTTTAATGAACGGTTCAACTGGGAAGATAAGACTCATTCCAAGACAAATCAAAAACTCACAAAAAAGAACTACAAAAATTATACGCTTTACTTCTTTTGTCATGATATATTTCCTTTCTATATTTTTACAGAATAAAAGTGGTGCCACCAAATTTATCTGATGACGCCACTTTTATTCGTTAAGTATAGAAGCAACTCTACCATGCATAATTTTTTTATGCTAGTCTATTTTCTTCATTTAAATTTTCCTTAATCTTTTGCTTGCAAACTTTCTTGATATTTCTCCTTAATGAAATCCGCTGATGTTTGCAGCTTTTGCAGTTCTTCTTCTGTCAAGTCAAGTTGGGCTTGCTCTACAACTCCATCACGACCAACGACCGCTGGGTAAGACAAGTAAACTCCGTATTCTTCACGGAAATTCGATACCGGTAATTCAGTTAATGAATCGGATAAAATTGCATTGACAAGCTTAACAGCTGCCGTTGCAACCCCATAATTAGTATACTTTTTCCCTTGAAAGACAGTCCAGCCACCCATCTTAGCTTCCTTATCAAGCTCTTCTAAGTCTAATCCACGCTTATCTGCTAATTCAGTTAAAGGACGACCCAGAACGCGAACAGTGGACCATGCTGTAAATTGAGAATTACCGTGCTCACCAAGATTATAGCCATCCACAGAACGCGGATCCAAATTAAGTCGTTCAGCCACTGCCCGCTTCATTCGTGCAGAGTCAAGCAGGGTCCCCGTTCCTAATACATGGTTCTTCGGAAGACCAGTTATTTTTTGATAGAGCGAAGTAATAACATCAACCGGGTTAGTAATAGCCACGATCTTGCCCTTAAAGCCACTTTCCTTAATCTTTTGCGCAACCTCTTTTACTGCTTGCCGAGTAAATGGAAGTTCCGCAAAACGATCAGCATTAGGATTATCTTGAAGCTTGATGTTTCCTAACGCAGATACAATTACATCCGCATCCTTCAACGCACTGTAATCATTAACAGTAATATTAGTATGGAAAGGCAAATTAGCCATCGCATCTTCAAAATCAAGTGCATCTGCCTTAACCTTTGCTTCGTTTTTGTCGATCAGAACTAGGTCATCTGCAAAACCCATTGCCACAATATAGTGGGCAACTGTTGACCCCACATTACCCATTCCGATAACTCCAACTTTTCGTGTCATTACTAAGACCCCTTTCAATTTCTTTTTAATTATTTTTTAATCTTAACATAATTATTTTTTTAATTACTATAGATAGGCAAAATAAAAAACGATTGAGGACTCAAATAAGACAAAATTTAAATTAAAAAATCCGTTGACAAAAATTAGAGAATCATTATAATGGAACACATAATAATTAATTGAACGTTAAAACATATCGAAAAGCAGAGTAAGTAGTGAGACTTTCAAGAGAGCTTCTGGGTGGTGTGAAGAAGCAAGCGTAACTACTGAAGATGGGCTTGGAATGGTATCGATGATTGTTAGTCGATAACGGGTTAGCACACGTTATTAGTGCTAGGTAATTCTAATTATTTTATTAGAGTAACCTACTGAGGCTGGGTCTGTGAAGATTCAGCAAATAAAGGTGGTAACGCGAAGCACTCGTCCTTTGAATAAAGGGACGAGTGCTTTTTTTATTTACTAGCAAGTTAACGTTTTAATTAACCAACGAAAATATTTAATTGATTGAAAGGGAGTTTTTACTATGAAGAGAAAGAAAAGAAGAAATATCATTATTTGGTCAGTAGTTGCACTTATCGTTGTTATTGCCGGATACTTTAGTTTTATCCGTCCGCAACAACAAGCAAAACGGACTGTTACTGTCGGGATTATGGCTGGTTCAAAACAAGACGATGAAATTTGGAATTCAGTAAGCAAAACCGCTAAAGATAAGTACAACGTTACTTTAAAATTCAAACGATTCACTGATTACAACCAACCAAACAAGGCTTTGGAAAATGGCGACGTCGACTTAAACTCTTTCCAACACAAGTTATTCTTACAAACATGGAATAAGGCGCATAAGACAGACCTTGTTTCTATCGGTGACACCTACATCACGCCAATCCGTCTTTACTCTAAGCAATACAAGAGCGTTAAGGAAATTCCTGATGGCGGAACAATTGCGGTGCCAAATGATGCTTCAAACGAATCACGGGCATTATTCGCATTGAAGAACGCTGGTTTGATCGAATTAAAGAAGGGTACTAAGCTCGCCACCGTTAGTTCAATTTCTAAGAATCCCCATGACCTCAAGATTAAAGAATTAGCAGCCGACCAGACTGCTCGGTCTTTAGATAATGTAGACGCAGCGGTAGTTAATACCAACTATGCTCAAGCAGCCGGCCTTAACTACAAGAGCGCTATCTTTGTTGAACCAGTTAATAAAGACTCTGAACAATGGGTTAACATCATTGCCGCAAAGGATAGCCAAAAGAATAATAAAATCTACAAGGATGTCGTAAAAGCTTACCAAACAGAAAAGACAAAACAAGAAATCAAAAAACTTTACGGTACTGCTGAAATTCCAGCTTGGGATCTTAACTTCAATAAATAAGGAGGATTAATATGGCAAACCCCATTATTGACTTAGATAATATTAGCGTAACTTTTAAACAGCGAAAACAAACTGTTCACGCGGTAAAAGATGTTACCTTAAAAGTAGAAAAAGGTGATATTTACGGGATTGTCGGTTATTCTGGTGCCGGTAAATCGACATTAGTTCGAACAATTAACCTCCTACAACTTCCCTCTGCTGGATCAGTAACGGTTAATGGCACTGTCTTTTTCAAAGACCATCAACAGCAAATTAGTAATAAAAAGTTGCAAGAAAAGCGGCGAAAGATTGGAATGATTTTTCAACACTTTAATTTATTGAATGAGACTTCAGTAATTGAAAATGTCCTTTTCGCTCTTAAACATACCGACTTGGATGATGACGCAAAAGAGAAGAAGGCTCTTGAACTTTTAGATTTAGTAGGCTTAAAGGACAAAGCTGAATTCTACCCTGTTCAATTATCTGGTGGTGAGCAACAACGAGTTTCAATTGCCAGGGCATTAGCTAACGATCCTGAAATCCTAATTTCTGATGAAGCTACTTCTGCCCTTGATCCTCAAAATACTAATCAGATTCTAGACCTTCTCAAACGGCTCAACGATAAATTAGATTTAACAATTGTCCTCATTACCCACGAAATGGATGCCGTTAAACGGGTAGCTAATAAGATTGCTGTCATGGAATATGGACAAATCATTGAGCGCGGCACCTTGCAGAAGGTGTTCCTCCAACCGCAACAAGACTTAACTCGTCAATTTGTGGGAGGTTCCTTAGCCGCAGTCGATACCCTTAAAGCATTTGACCTTGGCCACCTTGACGATGATGAAGAGTTGCTGCAATTGGTCTACGATGCAAATAATGTGACTAAATCAATCATTATCGAGTTATATAAGAAGCTGCAAGTTGAAGCAAGTATGCTTTATGGAAACATTGAAGTCTTGGCCGGTTCACCAGTCGGTACCCTGTTTGTGGTTATCAAGGGCGATGCTGATAAGCGTCAACAAGCTATTGACTTCTTAAAAGAAAACGATGTTACTGTCACAAAGATTGATGATCGGAGGATTTGGAATGAATAATCTTATACCAAATGTAATTCAACTTGGTTGGGGTGGTGACAACGGTTGGGGCACTTCAATCGTTCAAACTATCTACATGACTTTCTGGCCTGCTATCTTCGGCGGAATTTTAGGATTAATCTTCGGAGTTGCGCTTGTGGTTACTGAGCCCGGTGGAATTTTAGAAAATCGAATTATTTTTAGTATCGTTGATAAAGTCGTATCTGTTTTCCGGGCAATTCCATTTATCATTTTGTTGGCCTTCATTGCCCCCTTCACCCAATTGATTGTTGGAACACAGATTGGAACAACCGCCGCATTAGTGCCACTTTCATTAGGTGTATTTGCTTTCTATGCTCGTCAAGTTCAAGTTGCGCTTGAAAGTGTTGACCACGGTAAAATTGAAGCTGCCCAAGCTATCGGGGCTACTAACTGGGATATCATTATTGACGTTTACCTCCGCGAAGCCCGTTCTGAACTTGTCCGTGTCTCCACTGTTACATTAATTAGTTTAGTTAGCCTTACTGCAATGGCTGGTGCAATTGGTGCTGGTGGTTTAGGTAATACTGCTATTTCATACGGTTACGACCGCTTTAACAACGACGTAACCCTTGTCGCCACGATTCTTGTTCTTTTATTTGTTTTAATCATTCAAGTAGTTGGCGATATTTTAGCCAAGAAACTTAACCACCAAGACCGTTAAAATTAGGAAGGATTAACTATGGAAGTCAGTGAAAAAGTCAAAGTACTGCAAGATTTAATAAAAATCCATTCTGTCAATGGAAATGAAGTTGAAGTAGCCCACTACTTACAAAAACTTTTAGCAAGTCACGGAATTGATTCAAAAATTGATGAATTTGGTGACCGTCGTGCAAATTTGATTGCAGAAATCGGAACTGGTGAAAGCAAAAAAATTCTTGGACTCACTGGGCACCAAGACACTGTGGCAGTACCTAATCCAGATCGCTGGCAACATGATCCCTTTGGCGGTGAGATTAACGGTGATTATGTTTTCGGTCGGGGAGCAGCTGACATGAAAAGCGGTCTGGCTGCTCAAGCCATCGTCTTAATCGAATTAAAAGAAGCTGGTCAACTGCCATCAGGAACGGTTAGATTTATTGCTACCGCCGGAGAAGAACTTGGTACTCCTGGTGCCTATCGATTACAAAAACAAGGAGTTGCCGATGATCTTGATGCATTAGTAGTCGGTGAACCAACTGGCGGAAACGTTATTTTTGCTCACTCAGGAAGTATGAACTATCGCGTTACTAGCTATGGAAAGTCTTGTCATAGTTCACATCCGCAAAACGGTATTAATGCAATTGAGGGGTTGCTAAAGTTTATCGAAGAAGAAAAACACCTTTTTGATAATAGCAAGGATGATCAGTATCTCGGTAAAGTACAGCATAGTATTACAGTTATTGATGGCGGCTCACAAGTTAATACCATCCCCGACAGTGCTAGTTTGCAAGGAAATATCCGCCCTACGGCAGCATTTAATAATGTTAAAGTTGCCGATCGATTAAATGATGCGCTTGAATATATTAACCACACAACTCCTTTCCAACTAGAGCTAAAAATTATTCAAGATTTTTATCCAATTGCGACAGAACCTAATAATGATTTTGTCCAAATCGCCCTCAATGCTGCTCAGCGTAATTATCCAAATGATATCAAACTCGATATTATCAATGGTGCAACAGATGCGAGTGTGTTTACATTAAATCGGCCAGATCTTCCGGTTGTAATTTTAGGTTGTGATGATTGGAATGCGGCTCATCAAAATGATGAATATACAACAATTTCCAGTTACGTCGCTACAATTAAAGCTTATAAGCAAATTATTCATGATTTCTTCAAAGAATAAGCAAGATGTTTAAATGAATACTCTAATTAGTAAAATAAGAGATGCTTTTTAATCAATTATAGCTAACTAATGTTATAATGTAGTTGATGAAAGCGATGTCAATTTTATTAAGAAAGGGTGTTTACCATGATGTCATTATTGAGTAACGTAATCGCTGTTGTAAGTTTTTCCGCAATTTTATTAGCTTCAATTATAAGTTTATTTGTGGGTGGTAAACACCAACATAGATTTTATTAAAAAGCTCATAGAAAATAAGAGTGAACAATACTTATCTCTCGCGGACTGTTATTGTTCACTCTCTTTTTATGCTAATATAGGGAAAACACCGTATTGAAGGCAGTATTTGTGAAAAATGAAAATACCTTATATCACAAACGGGCACGGGACATTTTAGGAAAACCATTCACCTCCATTGTTTCGCGTTACCTTGGCGTTAGCATTGCTATTGGGATAGTAACTGGTCTTGTAATTGGAGTCTTTCGCTGGATTATCGACCGGACCCTTACATTACTGACAATTATTTATCCTTTTATGGGTAAGCATCCTTAGCTATTAATTCCATATATTAGGAACATTTATCGTTGCATGGATAATCGGAAAAATCGTTAAGCCCTATGAAACAGATGTTGTTCGTTCTGGCGTTACCCAATTAAAAGCTGCTTTGTTAGGAAAGCATCGTATTCATTGGTGGCCAGTATTATGGCGAAAATTCGTTGCTAGTTTGCTTACTATCTGTCCAGGACTTTTCTTAGGGCGTGAAGGACCAAGTATCCAAATTGGTGCCTGTATCGGAGCCTGCTTTAACGAAAAATTCTTTCACTTTACGGACAAAGATAAATATTTATTGATGGAGTGTGGCGTTGCGGCCGGATTATCTGCGGCTTTTAGTGCTCCTTTAGCAGGAACAATGTTTTTATTAGAAGAAATGACGCATAATTTTAATTCTCGAATTTGGATTCCTGCTTTAACTTCTTCCATCGTTTCTGCATTTATCACTTTTTTATTCTTTGGTACTAAACCTTGCCTATATATTCCGATCACAACTAAATCACCAGTCGCATCCTATCCATGGCTAATCGTTGCTGGCGTTGTCATTAGTTTCTTGGCATACTGTTTTCAATTTGCTGCACTAAACCTAACTTGGTGGTACAGCAAAGTTACCTTTATTCCCAAAGAATTTCATAGCATTATTCCGTTATTATTAGTTATTCCAGTTGGATTATGGAATCCTTATATTCTTGGTGGTAGTTATGATTTTATTAAATACGTCACCAATATGTCTCTTACAACGAATTGGCAAGCAATGGTCGCAATTTTATTAGTTTATTTCATCCTTCGTTTCGGTGGCACAATGATCGCATATGGTGCTACTGTCCCAGGTGGTATTTTCATGCCATTATTCGTTTTAGGAACAGTTATCGGGGCATTGACTGAAACCATCCTTATCCATATGGGAATAATCCCAGCCAGTTGTTATGTCAACGTCATTATAATTTCAATGGCTGCATATTTTGGCGGAGCAGAAGGATTACCATTCACAGCAATTTTATTAGTAACTGAAATGGTTGGCTCAGTTGAACAAATTTTGCCAATGACATTAATTACTTTAGTCGCCTATTATGTTAATCGTTTATTAGGTGTTCGCCCTTCACTTTATGACGCAATGTTAGAAGAAAAATAAATAATTCAATCGAGTAGGAGATAATTGATTATTTCAATTATCGACCTCTCACACCACCGTAC
>BLMQ01000057.1:0-2513 GCA_011958095.1 Lactobacillaceae bacterium
TTTCATCTGTATACTCAGAGGGCATTATAGCCGCAACACTAGTCTTTTAGAGAATTAAATATGAACTAACTTTTTTAATTAATCGTTATCGTTGTGAACAAAATCAACAACATTACGACCAACAACCTTGTTATCCTTAAGCTCTTGGATCATATCATTAATTTCGCTTAACTTACGAGTCTTAACGATTGGGTGAACCTTACCTTCTGCACCAAATTGGAAACATTCAGCTAAGTCTTGACGGGTACCAACTAATGAACCAGCAACGATGATACCATCAAGAACAGTCTTAGCAATGTTAAGCTTCATATCACCTTGTGGAAGAGCAACGGCAACAAGCTTACCATCTGGACGAAGTGAATCAACAGCTTGATCAAATGCAGATGCAGAAACAGCTGTTACTACAGCAGCGTGAACACCGCCAACCTTTTCTTGAATTTGCTTATCAACGTCACCGTCATGACGGTTAATTAAAATTTCAGCACCATTCTTCTTAGCAGCTTCAAGCTTATCAGGGTTACCATCAACGGCGATAACATGAGCACCAAATACGTTGTGAGCAAATTGAATACCCAAGTTACCTAAACCACCAGCACCAACGATTGATACCCATTGACCTGGCTTGATGTCAGCAACCTTTAATGCCTTGTACATCGTAACACCAGCACAAGTTAATGAAGTAGCTTCAACAGGATCAAGACCTTCTGGAACCTTAACAGCGTAGTCAGCTGGTACGATACATTGTTCAGCCATTGCACCGTCAGCAGTGTAACCTGAATTAAGAACGTTCCGACAAAGAGTTTCACGACCTGTTAAACAATATTCACAGTGTCCACAGCCCTTGAAGAACCATGCAATTGATACACGATCGCCAACTTTTAATGAAGTAACCCCAGGGGCAACCTTAGATACACGGCCAACCCCTTCATGACCGATAATACGACCTGGCTTCTTACCAAAGTCTCCAGCAGCAACGTGTAAATCAGTGTGACAAAGACCACAATATTCCATGTCAACTAAAGCTTCACCGGGCTTTAAATCCCGAAGTTGAACATCTTTAACAGTAACAAAACCGTCTACTGGATCGTTAATAACAGCAGCTTTCATAAGGTAAGATCTCCTTTATTAATAAACAAATTACTTTTTACAATGCTTATAGTACCACAACTCCTAGACAAATTTAAAGTGAAAATTTGCACATTTAACGAAATTAATAATTTTATTTTTTTGTTTAAAACACTGATATAACAATGATCACGCCCGGAAAATTAATTCTTTTAATATTGTATAGTAAATCACTTACTAATTATCACTAAAACTTTACTGTTACAATTTTAGACGCTCCCTATTAATATGGATGTTATAATTTAATCAATTAGACAAAGGAGTGAGTATAATAATGTCTTATGGATATATCACCAAGCTAAGCGAAAATGTAGAGCGGCAACACATTCGTTACAATAATCGTTATGGAACGGCAATTGCTGCTGATATCTACACCCCTAAGAATCTAGAAGAAGACAGATTGTTACCAGCCATCGTAATCGGGGCACCTTACGGAAGCACAAAGGAACAGGCAGCAGCAATTTATGCAAATACGTTTGCTCAATTAGGTTTTGTTACCCTTGCATTTGATCAAGTATACATGGGCGAATCAGCTGGCGAACCTCGTCATGTTGCTTCTCCAGACTTATATGCGGAATCTTTTAGTGCCGCAGTTGATTATCTAGGTACAAAAGCAAAGCATGTCAATCGCGAACAAATAAGTGTTATCGGTATCAGTGGAGGGGCAGGCTTTGCTCTTAGCGCTGCGGCTGTTGATACACGAATTAAATCTGTTGTAACAATTTCAATGTATGATATGACAGATATTCGTGAGATGGCTAATCTTGCTCCTGAACAATTATTCCAACTTAAAGATCAATTATCAAAGCAACGATGGGATGATTTTGAAAACGGGCAGCCTGACTATCACCCTTCCTTCCCAGAAGAACCATATGATAGTATTGACGATTTACCAAATCATGATGAATTAACAAATGAGTGGCTTCGTTTTTACGCTCTTAAACGCGGCTTCCATCCCAATGCACGTGGAACTGCAACAACCACTTCTAATTTAGCAATGCTTGAATTTTCTGCGTTAGACTATATTAAAGAAATTTCACCACGACCAATCCTATTTATTTATGGAGACAATGCTCACTCCCGTTCTTATTCTGAGAGAGCTTATTACCTTGCTAACCAACCAAAGCAAAGATTGATCGTAGAAAACTGCGAACATATTGATCTTTATGATAATATGGAAAAAATTCCAGTAGATCAAATTGCAAAGTTTATAAAAGACAGTTTCAACGCATAATCAAACGACAAAATGCCAATCAGCGCCTATGGAATCCTGGTTGGCATTTTCCTTTTAAATATTTTCGGAAATTAATAATAAAAGACTGTTATCACTTCTATGGCTATAATGCCCTCTGAGTATACAGATGAAATAGAAAATTCATCTTATACTT
>BLMQ01000058.1:0-5301 GCA_011958095.1 Lactobacillaceae bacterium
TAACACCTTTGTCTTCTGCTTCAGTTACGGCTGCGTTGGTAGTTGCATTATCAATTGCAGTCTTAGCAGCATTTTGTGCATCAGCAACTTCTTGCTTCAAGGTTGCTTTTTCTTCATCAGTTAAGTTTGAAGCATCAATTGCATTGTTCTTTGCAGTTGCTGCATCGGCTACTGCTTGCTTAGCTACTTTCTTAGCATCACCATTTAAAGCATCTTTTGCATTATTAATGGTGGTCAATGCATTATCTACTTCAGTTTGAGTAGCATTATCGTTACTCAAAACTTTTTGACCTGCGCTAATTGCATCAGTGTAGGCTTTTTGTAAATCAGCATCAGCATTAGTGTAGTTATCACTTGATTCAACTTTTGATGCATCGTCAACTGCCGCTTGAAGTTCAGTCTTGTTGGTAGGTTCACCAGTTAAAGCTTTTTGAGCATTTTGAATAGCAGTTACAGCATTATCTACGTCAACTTGATCGTAATTATTTGGATTAGCAAGAATAGTTTTACCAGTTGAAATTGCATCCGTATATGCCTTTTGGGCTTCTGCAGTTGCATTGTAGTAGCTTGGGTTTGCTTCTTCTGCTGGAGCAGCATCTACTAATTCTTGAAGAGTAGTAGTATTAAGCGCACGTAATGCTGCTACACTCTCAGTTTGAGTTGCTTCAACGAAATCTTTTGTTGCAGTCACTTTAACTTGTGCATCATCAGTTAAACTGCTTGCAAGCTTGGATAAATCAATAGAGAAATTACCACCAGTTGAAGCAGTTTGTGCAGCGTAATCAACATTGTTTGAAGTTACTGTGCCATTAGTGTTGGTGTACACAGTGTAATTTCCTACTACAGGTACATTAGTGCTTACTCCACCAACAGTAACAGTTACATAAATTGGATTGTTGCTACCACTTGAAGCCACAGTACCAGTCAATACATTGTTCTTGCTTAAATGAAGATTAGATAGAGTAACGTCTTCACCAGCCTTAACAAGATCAATCAAGTTCTTGTTATTAAGACCTTCTCCAACTTGTTTAACAGTATTTTCATCTTGTGCCGTAATAATGTAAGAAGTAACATTACCATTTCTATCATAAGTTACATTAATTTTGCCTAAAGGCTGTGATTCGTTTCCATCAGTAACTGTCCTAACACGGGTGAAATTGATAGTACCATTTTTAATTAGTGACTTATCAGTACTGGTATTTGCGGAGAGATCAATAGTAAATGAATCTGGTTGGTCTGAGGTGAATGTACTACCAGATGACAAGTTGATGGCAGTTAAAGCGCCAGTTCCATCAGCACTAATCCTAAAGTTAGAGTGAGGCGCAAGTTTAACTGTTCCCTTACCAGAAATTGACATCAAATTATCGCTGTAACTTCCAGTATTAGTAGCACTTAAATTAAACTTACCACCATTACCAACATTAATTGCTGCATTACCTGCAATGTATACTGGGTAACCATTATTTGTAGTACTTGGAGTCCCGTTTGAATTGATATTCAAATTACCATTTATATTAAACTTGGCATCAGAATTTAAATATAAAGCACCAGCTACATCGCTATCACCGCTAGCTTTTTCAGTATTAATAGTTAAGTTAGCACCCTTATCAACGTTAATTGTAGTGTTAGCGTTTGAGGCAATCGCCCGGGCAATTGATCCAGTTCCAATACCATTACGATTTTCTGGATTTCCCTTAGAATGTGGGTTAATAGTTACATTAGCACCATTTTTAACGTCAATTGTAGCTGTACCACCATCGATTTCAAGTACATTTGAGTTGGTTGTCCCTAAGGTCACATTACTGTTTTCATCAAAAATAATATGATTTGTTCCACCTACAAATTGAAGAATCTGCTGAGTATTACCACCTTGACTAGAACGTGATTCGCCATCAATTGGACCAGTATATGAGCCAACTGCAGTAGCCGTAACATTATTTTTAAATGTTAACGTAGAATTAATACTTGATTCAGTATAAATAAGCTGAGAACCTGCAAAGTTAACATTATCAAATACATACCCTCCAGCATTATACACAATACCCCAGTAACTACGCTCGTAAAGATCTAAATCCTTAAACGTTACTGAGTTTTGAGTATTCATACTAAATGAATTTCCCGAGAAATCAATTATATGCTTAACACCAGGAGTAGCTGATTGAATTAAAATATCACGTTTATGCCTAATAATTCTCTGTTTATAGTTACCATCATATTCTGAAGCTAAGTTAATATTATTAGCAACATTAATAGTAGTAGCAGTACCATTTTGAATTGCATCAATAAATCCCTTTGCATCACTAACTGTTACTGCATTAGGATCTTCTGCTTCAGCTGCAAGTACTCTAGTTGCCCCCCTACTTTCAGCAAGATTATTTGCATTAGTAAATAAGTTTAAAGTGGTAGTTTCTACACTATCACTAGCAGCAAATAACATCATATGATTTGCCAAGGATCCCGAATTCAACTTCCGTAAAGCAATTGTATTAAGGGCTTGCCGGGTTGTATTAAGGCTCGGATCCCCAGAACCATTTTCTTGTGCTACTGGTTGTGCTTGTGCTGGAGTTTGTACTTCTTGGCTAGTACTTGGTTGATTTTCCGCCGTAGATTGGTTCTTAGTTGTTTCCACAGCTGCACTTGAAGCAACAGCACTATCACTACCAGGAGTGTTAGCAGTTGCTGCTGTTTGGCTATTAGCTGACGCTTGACTTTGGACTGCACTATTAGCACTAGTTGCTGATGTGGACGATTGACTAGCGCTTGAGGCAGCACTACTTAAAGTAACTTCTGACTTATTGGCTAAACTGTTATCACCCGTATTACTTGGGGCAACTTGGTCACTAGCATTGCCAGTATCAGCGTGTGCTACTACTTGCCCACCACCGTAGATACTAAAAGTAATTCCAAGCAAGACTGATGCGACACCAACATTTAATTTACGGATGGCAAACCGTTGCTTTTCATTGCGCCGATTCTTTTCCGCAATCAATTTTTTATTATTTTTTGATACCATTCTAGCTTCCCCCTGTGTTATTAAAATAGGTTGCCCTTTACTAATGTATCCAGCCAAGACAATAATTAATCAGTTTATTAACAACTATTGCGAAAAATGTCTAATACATTAAGAAAAAGCAGCCTCATTACCTTTATTCTCATAGTATCTAGCCTTAGATTCCCCTGATAACGCAACTACAGAGAATCTATGTAAATGTAAATACATGATAAGTATAACTAACTTTTAATCAATAAGCAATTTAATCAAATTAAAAAAGCCCTTGGTCAACTCTCAACCAAAGACTTCGTAGTTAATTTAATTTTCTTTCCGGTGCCGAATATTAAATGAATGACGACTGGAATGGCTCTTTCCATGGTTATCATTCCGGTGACCACCATGTTGGTGACGGCGGAAATTCTTACGCCGGTAGTGGTTGCCACCATGCGAATTATTTCGGTTGCCATTACGGTTATTTCGCTTGTTACGTCGTGGAAGGGGACGCTCAGGGGTAATCTTAACGGGAACCTCGCTCGCCGCTTCCTTCGTCATGTTATTTAACAATGCTGCTACCAGGTCAGTTGCATTATGAGTTTCTAATAGCTTTTCAGCGGCTTCTTCATAACGATCAGTTGAATCCTGCGCGATTAATTCATCGATATCATTAAAGGCTGAGGCAACTTGGCCCTTAAAGGCTTCTTCGGCTGTTGGTGGCTTAAGTGGCAGCATCCGTACTCGGGTTAATTTTTCAATCTCATGAAGGTAATCCATCTCATTTGGGGTAACAAAGGTTAAAGATACCCCGTGATGTCCGGCCCGTCCTGTTCGGCCAATCCGGTGAACATAGCTATCTGGGTCAGATGGAATATCGTAATTATAAACATGCGTAACCCCGGAAATGTCTAAGCCCCGGGCAGCCACATCTGTTGCGACTAAGATATCAAGTTCATTGTTCTTAAACTTCCACATGATCTTAGAACGCTTATCCTGAGTAAGGTCTCCATGGATACCAGCTGCATTGTAGCCACGCGCAATCAAGCCCTTCGACAATTCATCTACTCGCCGCTTTGTCCGACCAAAGACAATTGTTAAGTCGGGATCTTGAACATCAATTAAGCGGGTCATGATGTCAAATTTTTCATAGTCACGCGCGCGAACATAGTACTGATCAACTAAGTCAGTAGTCAATTCCTTGGCCTTGATCCGCACAGTTTCTGGATCAGACATAAATTGAACCCCAATCCGTTTGATCTCTGGTGGCATAGTTGCTGAGAAGAGCAATGTTTGCCGATCATCTGGTGTTTCCTTGATGATGGATTCAATGTCCTCTAAGAATCCCATGTTTAGCATTTCATCTGCTTCATCGAGGACAAGGGTCTTAATGTGGTCAAGTTTAACTGTATGACGGTTAATATGGTCACGTAACCGTCCAGGGGTCCCCACGAGAATTTGCGGGTGTTGTTTCAAGCTCTTAATTTGGCGCCGAATATCTGCCCCACCATAGACTACCTGCACGCGAACATGTTTATCCTTACCAAGACGATAAAGTTCTTCTTGAGTCTGGATCGCTAATTCACGTGTTGGTGAAATGATAATTGCTTGAATATTTGGATTTTCAGTATCAACGTTTTCAATAATTGGCAAACCAAAAGCAGCCGTCTTACCAGTTCCAGTTTGTGCTTGGCCAATAACATCCTTACCCTCAAGAACCATTGGAATCGTTTGTTCTTGGATTGGTGTTGCTTCTTCGTATCCGCTCCGTTTGATTGCTTTTAATAGGCTATCGGATAAGCCTAATTCACTAAACTTCAAAAATTTTCCTCCTAAAAATGACCAGTCGATTCATGATATAAGCATCAGTAATCGACTGGCAAATATATTAACTATTCTGCTTTTAATGCCGTCAAGACTTCTTCTAGGTGAATACCATGGCTTGCCTTCAATAGGACAATATCTTCACCTGTCAAAGTAGCCGTAAGATCGGCAATTAATTGTTGAAGGTCACTGGCAGCATAATGATGGATATCTTCAGCTGGGTAACCTTCTTGGATCAACTTGTCTTTAAGATTTTTCATTTGTTCGCCTACAAGGTAAACACTAGCAATCTTTTGGTGGTCAATCTCTTCTGCTAAGCTAGCATGCAACTTTGGCGCAGCATCCCCTAATTCCAGCATGTCCCCTAATACGGCGATCCGGCGACCAGCTACTGGTGTTTCTGCAATCGTCTTAAGGACTTCCTTGGCAGCGGTCGGATTTGAATTGTAAACATCACTTAAGATCTGTTCACCATTCTTTCCTTTAACCCATTC
>BLMQ01000059.1:0-15576 GCA_011958095.1 Lactobacillaceae bacterium
TCAACACGCCGAAAGTAGTTGGGGGATCGCTCCCTGCGAGGATAGGACGTTGCCATGCGATCAAAACGTGAACCGGTTAAACGATTCGCGTCTTTTCTTTAATAACATTTTCTGGTATAATTAATTAGGAATTGTTATTATGCTGACTTAGCTCAGTTGGCAGAGCACGTCACTAGTAATGATGAGGTCGGAGGTTCGAATCCTCTAGTCAGCATATCTAAACTTAACAAAGTTTAATACTCCTTGATATATTAATACTTTTCAAAGGTATATCAAGGAGTATTTTTGTTTAGGTAGATTGTAAAATTTAAGTTGAACATATTAGTGGACATAAAACCCCATAAAGGTCTTTAATGGTGTCACCACAACATTCCATTAGAAAGAAGGACCTTTATGGGCACCACTATTTTATCATTTGAAGACCGTGTTGTCATCGAAACTCTTCGTTATGAAAACCGCTTCCTTAAATACATCGCTGATTACCTTGGCTTCAGTAAAACTACGATCTTTAATGAGGTTCATCGTTTGACTGGTGAATATCACGCAGTTAAAGCTCAATCTGATCATGAAGCTAAACTTAGTCATCGTGGGCGTAAAACCATCTTAACGACTAACCTCAAGCGATTAATTGAAGAAAAGATTAAGATCCAAAAATGGTCGATTGAACAAGTGGCTCATGTAGTTAGAATCGCCTACAAGACCATCTACAACTGGATTGATCAAGGAGTATTGGATATTGGCGTGGCTGATTTACCTGACCATGGAATTCGCCGCCGATGAGCCATAGAAACCCGTGGGACTTTTAGCCATGGACGTTCCATTGAAGATCGTCCCGCTGAAGTTATTGACCGTCATACCTCAGGTCACTTTGAAGCAGATACAGTTTTATCTGGAAAGCGTAAAGGTCAAACAATAGCTACGTTTGTCGAGCGTAAGAGTCGTCTTACCATCGTTAAACGGCTTCAGGGACGAGATAGTACCTCAATGGCCAAGGCCATTTTAGAATTAGCTAACCAGTTAGAAGATAATCTCAAGACCCTTACTGTTGACCATGGGAAAGAATTCGCTAACTACAAGCTAATTGAAGAGCAGGCCAGAATTCCCCTTTACTTTTCGCATGCTTATTCTCCACATGAACGGGGCAGTAATGAGAATCGCAACCGAGTACTACGACGCTTTATCCCCAAAGGTCAACCAATCGAAGAACTTACCGATGACGAATTAGTACGAATTAACTGGTATCTTAATTCTCGACCACTCAAATGCTTAAACTGGCGAACGCCGATTGAGATCTTTTTGCGTAATCTGCGTCACTAACTTTGTTCAAGTTATTTCTTGCAATCTGCCATTTTAAATTGACATTTCAGGATTGCAATTTTGGATTGCGCTATAATATTTGATGAGGTGAAAAAGATGGTTGACAAAATTGTTGCACGACCGCTAATTACGATTGCAAATATTATCTGGAGCTTTAATCCGCAAACGCACTTGCCCCAAATCCTGCTTGTAAAACGGGCATATGCACCTTTTAAGGATCGGTGGGCACTCCCGGAAACTCTATTACGGAGCAATGAAAGCGCCAAAATTGCTTGCATTCGTTTGATTAAGGATAAAATTGGGGTTCAGCTTTCCAATAGTGCGACCGAACAATTAGCAACATTTACTAATCCCCAGCGGGTTAGTGGCGACCGCGCGTTGGCGATTGCTTACATGACATTTTTACCAGTGATGCCCCAGCTTAAAGCCGGATACGGGGCGACAGAAGTGCGGTGGTTTAGTCTCAATTTTGACCATGGTGACTTCCTGCTGCAAAACGGCGAACTTGTCTTGGGGTTATCCGACGATTCACCGTTAGCATTTGACCATCACCAAATTATTGGGACTGCAATTAGGCGCATTAAAAATAAATTAAACTATCAGCCGACGATTCTCCAGATCCTGGGGCCAACCTTTACTTTACGCCAGGCACGAGAAGTCTATGCGATCTTTTTACAAACAACGGTCGAGAAAATTGATAATTCTAACTTTAAGAAAACCCATCGAAAAATATTTAAGGAGGTTGGAACGGCTGCTACTAAGCGTTCGGGACGGCCGCCTAAGCTATTTAAACTGGCGGAAGGTTGTATTTAAAAATAGCGGTGCTATAATCGGAATAATAAAAGTTAATCATACTTTTATTTTTTACTATAATTTAGGTACTTTTTACTTAAAAGATTGGAAGCAAATATTAGATGAATCATGAATTATTAACCGATATGTACGAATTTTCGATGGCAAATGGTTATTATCTAACGCTTTCTCATGATAAACAGGCTCGGTTTGATGTCTTTTATCGGAAGGCTCCTGATGATAGCAGCTTTGTCATCAGTGCTGGATTAAAGCAGGTAGTTGATGAAGTTAAGAACTGGCACTTTTCTCCTGATAATATTGCTTACTTGAAATCATTGAAGTATTTTTCGGATGACTTTCTTTTTTACTTAACTGAAGCCCACAATCGGTGCTCCATTGAAGCATTACCGGAAGGGACGCCGGTTTTCCCGCAAGAACCGTTTCTAAGTATTACTGGTCCCTTGATGGACGTCCAATTGCTCGAGACGCTTATTTTAAACATCATTAATCACCAGTCGTTGATTGCAACAAAGGCATGGCAAATCACAAATGCTGCGGACAATCGGCCAGTAATGGAATTTGGTGCGCGGCGGGCTCAAGGACCCGATGCCGCAATCTACGGAGCACGGGCTGCAATCATTGGTGGTTGTGGAAGCACCTCCAATGTTCTCGCAGCTAAACTGTTTAATGTGCCAGCAGTCGGGACAATGGCTCACGCCTGGATCGAAAGTTTTCCTGATGAATTGACCGCCTTTCGGGCATGGGCAAAAATTTATCCTGATAATGCGGCGTTGCTGGTTGATACTTACGATGTTTTGCAATCCGGGGTGCCAAACGCAATTAAGGTATTTAAGGAATTACGGGCTGCAGGGCATGAACCAGTCGGCATCCGCATTGATTCAGGGGACATTGCCCAACTAGCAAAGCAGGCCCGGAAGATGATGGATGATGCAGGGTTCCCTGATGCGAAGATCACTGCCTCGAATGCTCTCGATGCTCATATTATCAAGTCGCTATTAAATCAAGGTGCTCCACTGGACAACTTTGGAATTGGGGAAAGATTGATAACGAGTTCATCTAGTCCCGTTTTGAGTGGGGTCTATAAGATGGCGGCGCTTGAAAATAAAGGTAAGTGGGAGCCCAAAATCAAGATCAGCAATAGTCGAGAAAAGGTAACGCTGCCGGGACATAAGCAGGTTTACCGCTTATACGATAAGCATGATCCCCAGCATGCCGTTGCGGATGTGATTGCCCTGGCTGATGAACAGATTGGGTCCAAGATTACGGCAATCAGTGCCGACGTTCATGTGACCCGGAACAAGGTTATTTTGACTGACTTTATTGCTAAGCCGTTACTGCAGCAGGTGTTAACGCCTGATAAGACAGCGACATGCGAAGTTAATCCCTTTGTAATTCAACGGTTTGCGAAGAAGAATTTAGCACAGTTGCCGGCAGCAACCCAACGCTTGCTCAATCCTGACCGCTTCCCTGTTTACCTAACGAAGCGTCTTGCTGATTTACAACAAAAATTAATTGATGAAGCTACCAATATGTAAGAGAGGCAAGGAATGATGGCAAAAGCATTATTGATAATTGATTATACTTATGATTCTGTTGCAGATGACGGTGCACTAACATGCGGTAAGCCGGCGCAAAAGCTTGAGAATAGTCTCGTTGAATTGGCCGATAAATTTTATCGGGCAGGGGATTATGTAATTTTCCCAACCGATGGGCATACGGGGGATAAGTTCAGCCCGGAATATAAGCTATACCCCCGGCACAATATTGTTGGGACGTCAGGACAGTTACTATATGGCGAGTTAAAGGAGTGGTATGACCAGCACTGCGATAGCGACCGGGTATACCAGTTCAATAAGAATCGTTATTCCGCTTTTCAGAATACTAATCTCGATAATTATTTACGTGAACGAAAAATTGATGACTTGTGGCTTGCCGGCTTGTGTACTGATATTTGTGTTCTTCATACGGCCATTTCTGCCTATAATTTGAATTACCATCTTACTATTCCGACGAAAGACGTTGCAACCTTCACTAAGAATGGTCAACAGTGGGCGCTGGATCATTTTAAGAATTCATTAGGGGCAACCTTGGTTTAATGAATTTTGACCGGAAAGAATAGACAAATTTTTATGCAATAGTTAAAGTATAGTTTACTTAAATATTGTGATCCCTTGGGCAAACGTGGAAGCTGACAATGAAGGTAGAACGTCCAAGTAATCGTAATTAAAAGTAGCTCTTGTCACAGTTAAGTGATGCAGTAGGAAGGGCTAGCCATCCTAAACACCTATTGGTTGAATTTTCAGAAAATTAATAAAAATATGATTGGCTATCAAAAGTCTACTATGATACATGGTACAGTGTGTAAACGTTGATATATCAAGATATTCTACACTTGAATACGAATATAAGGCAATTGCTTCGACAACACTATTAAGAATGTCAGCCGTTGCTGTTGATGAAGAAGAAACATTATGAAAAGGCCAAAGACACATATAGCAATTTTGCTGAATTCGATTTAACGCTTGGTGCGTGGGGAGTTTTTATGCGAGATAAAGATAAAATTTTAGGAGCATTATATGGACAAGCAATTGGTGATTCAATGGGTATGCCTACTGAATTATGGCCAATTCAAAAAATTCGGGATAAGTTTGGCCGGAATATTACAACCTTTTTAGATGGTACAGACGATAATGATATTGCGATTAATTTTAAGGCTGGTGAGTACACCGATGATACCAACCAAGCGTTTGCAATCTTAGATGCGCTTATTGAAACAAACTGGGAACCAGATACTAAAGTACTAGTTAAGCACATTATGAAGTGGGCTGACGCTGTTGGAGCATGGACTAATAATATTTTAGGGCCAAGTAGTAAAGCAGCACTCAAACTGGTAAAGGAAGGGAAGAACCCATCTAAAGTTACCAAAACTGCTTTAACTAATGGTTGTGGTATGCGGATTTCACCAATTGGTACTCTTTATGAACCTGAAGACTTTGATCAGTTAATTGAGATGGTTTATGAGGTTACTAAGATCACTCACTCTAGTGATGTTTCCATTTCAGGAGCTGCAATGGCTGACTACGACTGGGATGACATTATTGATTATGCTAAAAAGGCAAACGATGCTGGTTTTAAATTAGGTACGTCAACGTGGGCTGCACATAACAAAGAACGGCTTGAAGTCGGGATTGCCCTTGCACATAAGTACGAAGGTAATGATGAAACATTTAGTCGAGCAATTTCCAATACTGTTGGACCACTTGGAACAACGTGATAATGATTCATACATTCTGTTTGACGCTTCACCACGAATTAGTCATATTGATTCCCGGATTTTAAATAGGCTAATCACAAAAGGCGTAATTATTAATGCCAATGAGGATGAAATTGGTTTTCTTAGTGATAGAGATACATTGGAAGAAAAGACAAGTGACGTTTTTGGAAAAACTGACGAACCAGTTCTTGTTACTCTAGGTGCTAAGGGAACTTACTTATATGATGATAATGGTGGAAGAATCATTAGCAGTGATAAAGTCGAAAATGTTGTCAATACAATCGGTGCTGGTGATACTCACTGTGGTGGAGTGATTGCTGGACTGCTAAATGGTAATTCATTTGCAGAAGTATGTAAGATTGGAAATAATCTTTCTGCACAAGTTATTCAGCAAGAAGCTGGAAGCCTTATCTAATAGTTTTTGTTATTACATAAATTGAATAACAGGTAAAACAGAGTACGTAGGCTATAATGCTGCCTTTTTAATCAGTGATCAAAATGCAACAACTACAAAAGATGCAGTTTATCAGGATAATGATGTTATGAAATTTAAGGATAAATGGGAAATAACTGGTGCTCTGGCTTCTCAAATAGATGAATTACTTTACAAACGGCGAATTAAAAATAAAGTATGTCGTTTTAGTGAACTACAAAAACGAATGCCGAATTGTTCTAGGCGAATGCTATCTTTACAACTTAGCGAATTAGAAAAAGATAACATTGTCGAAAAAAACTATATCCAGTCATTCCTCCTAAAACAGAATATAAATTAACCCGTTTTGGACAAACGTTAACTCCACTTATTATTGAAATGGAGAAATGGGGAAGAATATATAACACTATAAATTTAGAATAAAATTAAAAAATGGTGTGAAATTTTATTGATTTCTAATTATAGCTATGATAAGATCTTACTATTAATTAAGACGAAAGCGAGAACAGATTAATGCCATTTACTACTAATGTACACGTAAATATTATTATTATTCGGATCATTAATTAGATGATGCGAATAATTAGTGCTGTTCGTATCACTATACTAGGGATGTGAACAGTGATAGTGGTAGAGACATTTCTGTCAGCCAGCTGACTGTTCAACAGTTAGCTGGTTTTTTTTATTGAAGGGATGTGGAAAAAATGGAAAGTGAAATTAAAACTAGAAGTGATAATAGATCGTAAATTAAACTGAAATGAGAGGTAAATACTATGGATAGTACAGTAACTAACACCCCGCAGACAAACAGCAAGCTTAATGTAAAACGTGATCCTGTCAAGACAGTAATTTTGGCTTCGATGATGGGAACGGCAATTGAGTTTTTCGATTTTTACGCTTACGGGACTGCATCTGCTGCCTATTTTCCCAAAATTTTCTTTCCGCAAATGACCCCTTTACTCGCAACACTTTTAAGTTTGTTGACTTTTGGAGTAGCCTTTGTAGCACGCCCGGTAGGTTCCTTCCTATTTGGACATTATGGTGATCGTTTAGGACGCAAGAAAACACTTGTGGTCTCACTTTTAGTAATGGGAGTGGCGACGGTAGCCATTGGTTTCATTCCTAGCTATCAAGTTATCGGCGTTTGGGGAGCATTGTTACTTTGTCTTTGTCGGTTTGTCCAAGGAATCGGGCTTGGAGGCGAATGGTCAGGGGCTGTATTAGTGGCTACTGAAAATGCTCCAGCTAACAAGCGGGCATTATATGGTGCATTTCCGGAAGTGGGAGCACCAATCGGATTCTTCCTATGCAATGGCTTATTCTTTGCTCTAGAACGGGTATTAACACCAACACAAATGATGACGTTTGGTTGGCGAATTCCTTTTTGGGCCTCGGCTGTTTTAGTCGTTATAGGGTTATATGTCCGACGTCGTTTACAGGAAACACCTTTGTTTAAATTGGCTCAAGAACGTGATAACACAACTGCTTCGCCTCTTCGTGAAGTATTCAAATCTAATTGGCGTGAAATCTTAAAAGGAACTTTCATCATGGGAGCAACCTATGCACTATTCTTTACATTAACAACTTGGTCATTATCATATGCTACAACAGCTTTAGGTTTTACCTCTTCGGAATTTTTATTATTATTAATGGGTGCAATTGTTGAATTCGCTGCTTTGATCATGTTAACTTCTGTATTAGCAGATCGTGTTGGTCGGAAAAAAGTTCTATTAACTGCGTCAGTAGCACTAGTTGGCTATTCCTTGGTATTCCCATATTTCCTTACAGGACAACATAACTTAGTTGGCGTTTTACTCTTCTTAGGACTAGGATTCTTAGTGATGGGCACCCTTTATGGTCCAGTCGGCGCTGTCTTGCCTGAACTGTTCCCAACGAGGGTTCGTTATTCTGGTGCAGGAATTACTTACAACTTAGCTGCAGTGGTTGGGGCAGCCGTTGCTCCAACTGTAACAACTTGGTTAATTGCTAATTATGGATTACATTCGGCTGGATATTATATGCTAGTTTTATCAGTACTAGCAGTTATTTCTTGGTTATTGACAAAAGAAACAAAAGATGTGGATTATACTAAATAATATCTTGTTTAGTATAATTGGTGAGAAGACTTACTGATTATAGTTATTAGATAAAAGTTTATGTCTCCGTTAAAAAAGATGATGCAAATACTTTGGGCAAGTCATAAATAATAAAGCCACTGGTAATACACATTAAGTGCTACTAGTGGCTTTATTAATTACATTGGTTGTCCCGTTGAGATTTCAAAGCCGGCTGTTACAGGAATTACTTCTCCCGTGATTGCGCTAGCAGCTGGGCTAGCAACGAAATAAATTGCAGCGGCGACTTCTTCTGGTTCAACAATCCGATTTAACGGACTGTTCTTTGCGAATTTTTGTTTATCTTGGTGAAAAAGCGGGGTATTAGTCGGACCAGGTGCAACGACATTTACGCGAATATTATTTTTACCGTAATCAATTGCCATCGCCCGGGTCATGTTAATAATTGCTCCCTTGGCGGCATTATAAGCAACCATTGCTCGATCACCAGCCATTCCTGAGACAGAGGAAATATTAACGATACTACCATGAGCTTGTTCAATCATTGTTGGCAAGAAGGCTTTGCTAACGAGGAAAGTTCCCTTAACATCAACATCAAAGATTTTATCCCAATCTTCTTCACTTGTTTCATGAACCTCGCCGTGAATAACGATTCCTGCATTATTGATAATCGCATCAACGGTTTTAAATTTATTGAGGGTTATTTGCTTAGCATGTTCAACCTCACTTGATTTACTAATGTCGGCTTGAATAAAAGCAACTTGTGCCGGGGAATATGTTTCGCCTAATTGTCGTTCAACTTGCATCCCCTTTTTTGCATCACGACCGATAAGTACCGTATTCCATCCATTTTTAAGAAAAATATCAGCAGTGGCAAGACCAATCCCAGAGGTCCCACCAGTAATAACAACTGTTTGCATATATAAAACTCCTCTCTACGCTTTTCTCTAATTATGGCATTTTTGGCCAGATTTAGCTATTTGTTAGAAAAGTCTTTATAATAAAATAAGGATAAGGAGGGAATGTAATGAATACAGCAACCTTAGAAGCACTTCAAAATTGGCTTCATGGACGTGGCTATATATTAGAACAAGTAGACGCACAACTGATTCTTAAATATCATGGGCAAGAGCGAGCGGTCATTACGCCACCTGATCGCTATCAAGTGAAGGATATTGACCTAAATTTTAATGAATGGGTTGAGTTCAATAAGTGCATTCGCAATATTCGCCATTATTTAGCTAGTAATGAATAGAAAGCCTTTTCTTTGGCAAGAATACCTCCTCGTGATAGAGTTATTCATGAAGGGAATATAGTCCAAGGAGGGATAGTCATGATAAGAGTTGGAATAATTGGTGCTTCTGGAATGGCAGGCAGTGCAATCTATAAATTAGCATCGACGAAAAAAGATTTGAATGTAACTGGAATTGTTCGAAATGAGAGTAAGGCCAGAAAGATCCTTGGTGATGATGCCAATTTGATCAGTGGTGACATTTTTGCCTTAAATGATAGTTTGTTGTCGCGGTTTGATGTGATTGTTGATGCATATGGTACTAGTCCAGAAAATGCGGATCGGCAAGTAAGACTAGCTGAGAAATTAGTAGTTTTAGCCCGGAAACATAAAATCCGGTTAATTTTCATCCTCGGTGCTGGAAGCCTTAAAACTGGTAAGGATAAGCATCTATTTGTTGATGATATTGAAAAGATGCCTGGTGCTGAGACATGGATTAATACACCACGCCAGCAGTTAAAAGAATTACAGTATCTTGAAACTATTTCTGATATTGATTGGCTAGGAATTTCACCATCAGCAGTATTTGAAGCTGGGGTTGCTACTCATTATGTTCTTGGTCAGGATGAATTGTTATTTAATGAACAAAATGAATCAAAGGTAACTGCAGGAACAATGGCGAAGTTAGTGGTCAATGAAATTTTAGCACCACGCCACCATCGTGAACGAATTACCGTTATTGATGCAGAATAGTTATTAGAACTACAGTAAATACTAAAAGGCATGAGAACGCAAATCTCATGCCTTTTAATATTAGTCAACTAATTTTCCGATAATTGGAAGTTTTGAAACCGGTGAATACTTTTTGGCTGCTTGTTGATAGGTGACATCTGATAAATCATGGCCGAAAACATTACCGTGGATTTCTGCGCCTTTCCATTCAGGAACTTCAGAAACATCATAAACATTTCCACGCACCCCGATATATGCTGGACGACCTTCTTGCCCATTATATTGCGCTAATTCATTGTGAGTAAATGACCGCATAATAATCCCTCCTATAAGAAGCTGGGAATTGACTCGGCCTCTTCCTGTATGAGTGTAACGACATATGAAAATAGATGACGAATTTACTCGTTATCCTATCACCACTATAACACGAAAATGGTAATGACATCGGAAATTCAATTTATTCAGTTACTAAGTTTGCAGCAGAGCTTTTGACTGGAACTTTCACGAGCATTCCTGCAATGATAGTTAGGATCGTAACGAGGAATGAGAAAAATGCCCAAGGAATGAAACTCAACGGATTAATTTGTAAGGTACTAGCGATGAATACCCCAGAAACACTCCATGGGACAATTGCGTTGACTGCGGCTCCTGCATCATTGAGAATCCGGGTTAAATCAACTCGCTTTAAGCCTAATTTGTCAAATGATGGGAGAAATGATTGCCCGGGAAGAATAATTGCAAGGTAGTGTTCCCCAACAAGGAGGTTAACCCCAATACAAGTAAGAGCTGTGGCAAATGTTAACCGACCAGGTGTCTTTACAATCCCAGTTAAATGATTGATGATAGCGCTAATAATATTGAACTTAATCAATAAGCCACCTAAAGCAAGCGCGAAGATAATTAAGGCTAGAGAAGTAAGCATACTAGAGATACCGCCTTTAGAAAGCAATGTATCGATTGTTTTATCACCGGTATGGGAGACGTAACCAGTCATGATAGTATTAGTAATCGTAGTGAGACTGGTTTTAGGTGCATGAAGCCAGCCAAGTACGACCGCGAATAGTGAGCCAAGGCCAAGGGAAGGGATAGCAGGAACTTGGAAAATGGCTAATACGATTAGGAGCAGAACTGGGAGAAGAGCCCATCCTGAGATCCAGAACCCATTTTGTAGCCCGGCCATCATTTGGTGAACGGCGCCTAAACTAACATTTTTGGAGTTTAACCCTAAGAAAGTGTAAAGAATAAGACAGATTGCCCAAGCAGGGATATCGGTAGTAAGTAGGGATTTAATATGCTTGTAGATACTGATTTCACCAACACTGGCGGCAAGGTTTGTTGTTCCTGAAAGCGGGGAAATATTTGAACCACAAAAGGCCCCTGAAACAATTACCCCCGCAGTTAAACCGGGGTTAATTTTAAGAGTTGCGCCAATACCAATAAAGGCGATTCCCATTGTTGATACAGTGGTAAATGAACTTCCACAAGCAACCCCAACAAGGGTACAAACAATAAAAACTGTTGGTAAGAAGAACTTTACAGAAATAATCTCAAACCCAAAGTACATAATTGTTGGAATAGTTCCTGAGAAAATCCAGGTAGCAATTAAGACGCCGATAGAAAGAAAGATAATGAGAGGGTCAACACCGGCTCGCAAACCATGACGCATTCCCCCCATCACGGTATCCCATTTAAATCCACGAATTCGCCCGTAAACAGCTAGCAAAACAAAAGAAATAAATAATGGTGCTTGCGGTTCTTGGTGCTTAAAAATAATAGGGTAGCCTAAAATGCATAAAATAACGCCAAGAATAAGTAAACTTTCGCTAAAACCAATCACTGGCTCAGAACTATTTTTTAATTTGTTAATAGTTTTCATTGTATAATTCTCCTTGTTTTTTAATAAAAAATACCAACTAGATCAGCGGCATTTGCTTAATCTAGTTGGTATTACGGTAGTATAAAAAATCGCGGAAAACTACACGCCCTTACTAGATTAATGTACCTAGCAAAGGACTCATTAAAACAACCCTGCTTAGGTACGAACACCGCTGTCCGTACCTAAATGAGTACAGACAATTATGCACGGTAAGCATAGTTGTTATAATACTTGGTTGAAGTTAATGAGTGTTGAATCATGTTAGTCGTTCCTTTCAAGTTAAGTTGTAATTATTAAAACATTCTAATTTAAATTTGTCAAACTCTAATTTTAAAATTCGCCAGAAATATCCTTATCAGAAAATGAATGAGGATCGGGGACAAAAGAAATATCAGTGTCAATTATTCCAAATTTTTCTCGCATTACATTTTCGATGTGCTCTGATAATTGGAAACTTTTGAGGATCGTCATTTTAGCGTTAACCATCACGGAAGCATCAAGCGTGACCACATTTCCGTTATAGTGAGCTTTTAGTTCGACGACTTTTACAACGTGTGGAATATTGGTGATTGTTTGGCGGTATTCCTGTTCAGCCCGCGGATCAAAGTAGTCGGTTAAGTTAAGACTGCTTTCAAAGAAAATTTTTAGTCCAGAATACAGAATGAAGAAACCAACGACAATACTGGTAGCACCATCAAGCCAACGAAGGTTAAAGAGGAGAGCACCGCCAATTGAAATCAAAGTTCCAATACTGGTGAAAGCATCACTCAGGCTATCTTGGGCAGAAGCAAGCAACGCGGCGTTTTTTAATTTAAGTCCTGTTTGGCGATTCATGTACCAAACAACTAACATAATAACTGACGCGATTCCGGCCCCGATCAATGCGACTGGTTGTGGAACCACCCGACTTGCAGGATTGAGGAGACTTTTAATGCCATCGATGATAACGCTTAAGGCAATCGCAACCATAACGACCGCTGTGACAAGGGAAAAAATTGTCTCATAACGCCAACGAACGAATTGTACTCGCTGGTCAGATCCCATATGCGCTTGATAATTTCCAGAAGGCAGCCGTGCGCCGATGATATCATCATCATCCACATCCTGGGCAATGTGTAAGCCCATCATCAGTAAAAAGGTCGAGATAATTCCCGAAAGGTTGTTAAAGGCATCGGCTCGTAACGTCTGCGATTTACTTATTTCAGCTAACCAGTACTCGATAATTGAAATAACAACATAAGCAACCAAGTTATAGATTAAATGGTGTTGGGAAGCTCGAATCTTTGCTAGTTCATTTGCTTGCGTTTTTTCCCAGTTATTCATTTCTTCGGTTGTATGTCTTTTAAATTTAGTCATTAATTTAAGAACTTCCTTGATTAATAAAATCAGTTTAATTGTAACGCAAAAAATAAAAGCCGAGAAAACGATTTCCTCAGCTTTTACTAAAAATAATAATGAAAATAATTGCTAGGCCCGGTTATTAATTACGTGGGCGCATGTTGCAATAATCAGTCCCATAAAACTTACTACAGCGATCATATTACTCATAATTGACATCATATTGAACAACTCCTTTACATAATTAAAATATTTTTTACAGCACAACTAATTACAGTTGCCTTTTTGGAAAACAAATTATAATGATTGTTTTCCCCTCTCCACCAAGTATTGTAACAGGTCTTAGCAGTAGTGACGATAATAATTAGCTAAGCTTTTAATGAGCTTTTTTACGAAAGAAAGGAGTGATTATAAGCAAAATATTATAAGTGACTATCATCGGAATTAATAAATTTTAATTATTAAGTAAAATCGCGTTTATTCTTTTAAAAAATAAGTTATTAAGCTAGTTTATTTAATTCTTTTAAGGCTAACGGGAATTTTGTAAAGCCGTCACTAGTCAAAAAGTGGCCGCCTTTTTCTTTAACTATGAGTTTTGCTCTAATTTTATTAGCGACCGCAATGCTATTTTGATAAGGAGCGATTGGGTCATCTTTAGCTGTTATAACGGTAGCTTTAGCGAGTTTAGGGAGTATATGCTCATAATGAGGCCGATCTTTCATAAACTCATCTAATTCGGGATAAGCTGGTAATCCTTTATCAAATGCTCCCACCAGTAAAAGTCGTGCATCTTTAATATGATGATGTTCAATATAACGAAGGGCGGTAATACATCCTAAACTATGGGCAACGAGGATGAGGTTATCTTGGGGATGAATTTGGTTGTCAACCGCTTGATCCCATTCAGCTTGTTGGGGATTGAAGGGATTTGGTAGCCATATCCGATCAAGGGCGATTATTGGTTTCGCTTCTTCTTCGAGCCACGGGAACCAGTCGTCATCACGGGTAGACGTACCATGAATTAAGTATGCGTTCTTCATTATTAAGACTCCTATTTCATAAAGTGTTTCAATATTACCATGCCGATGATTAACAATAAAATGGCAATCGAATTAGTAAGAATTTCATAAGGCTGACCGTGGGCGGCAATTAGTCCCCGGATTAAAGCCATAATTCCTAAGCTTAACAGGAAATCGACCGCAATTCGGCCATGATGTTTTAGCGCGGCAATTATCATTGTCATAAATGAAAAGAAAAGAAAAAAGACAATAACACGATCCAAAATCTTAAAAATAACATGATCCGTATTCCCATCTTGCATAAGGGGAATCAGCGAAAAAGTTTCCGTAAATAAGATAATAGTTAATAAAATCCCTAGAATTGCTAGTGCGCCGATTGTACATAGACGTAAAATATGGCTAAAATTAGCTGCTAATTTATATATTTTTTTCATTCTCTTATACTCCTCAAGAAAACGCTTTAACCTTAGGATAGCAATGATCAAGAAATTTAGCTAATATTTAACAAAATAGTTGTTAAAAATATGCGATACTTAAAGATGAATACTAAAAGGAGGGGCGAGAAATGCGAAAACCCTTTATTGCTGCTAATTGGAAGATGCATAAGAATGTCCAGGAATCGGTTGAATTTGTGGACGCAATTAAAGGAAAACTGCCAGATCCGCAAGAAGTTGAAGTCGGAATTGCGGCCCAAGCTTTTGCATTACCGAGTATGGTTCATGCTGCTGATGATTCAGGATTAAAAATAATCGCGCAAAACGCGGCAGCTGAATATTCGGGAGCTTTCACTGGTGAAATTAGCTTACGAGGTTTAGCTGATGCTGGTGTTTCATACGTAATGTTAGGGCATATTGAACGGCGCCATTTATTCCATGAGGATAATGAGTTGGTTAATCGAAAAGTGTTGGCGGCCCTTCAAATGGGTGTTACTCCGATAATCTGTACGGATGAAACGATGGTTCAAAAAGAAGTCAACGGAGAGATTCATTACGTTTTCCAACAATTAATGAGTGTATTGAGGGGCGTTTCTCTTGATCAAATAAAAAATGTAGTTGTTTCCTATGAACCAAGTTGGGCAGTTGGGTATGGTCAGCATGCTAATCCGGTTCTTGCTGAAGAAGGATGCCGTCAAATTCGGCGAACGATTGCTGATAACTATACTTATGAGATTGCTGATAAGATCAGGATCCTTTATGGGGGCAGTGTCAATCCAGATAATATCGGAATGATTATGAACAAGCCGGATGTGGATGGAGTATTAATCGGTCGGGCAAGTTTAGATGTTGATAATTTCTTGCGAATGGTCAATTATCTTAAAAATGATCAAGAAAAATAAAAAAAGTATTTCTCTTTGCCGTCATTTTATGTTATAGTTATTAACAGTTGTTATGGCGGTATTGGTGAAGTTTGGTTAACACACCGGTTTGTGGGTCCGGCACGCGTGGGTTCGAATCCCACATACCGCCCT